>CAZKVI010000087.1:0-1508 GCA_964556185.1 uncultured Methanosarcinales archaeon | reverse complement strand
TAACCACTACATAGGTAAGGTTTATAAATAGAGTAGAGATTCTTATATATTCGAAGTAGGTAAAGGTATGGAAAAATGGTAGAACCAACACTAGAATCAGCTATTAGAAGACTTAGAAAAGAAACAGAAGATGGAACATCTATAGATATAGATGATAGAATGATTTCTGATCATATCTTATTATGGATGTTACCAAGAATTTGTTCTACTATGGAAGATATTGGGTTAGATACTTCTGAAGCTGCTGAATTAAATAGTTATTATTCATCAAATCTGGAAGAACACTATGATAATATTGATCTAATTAGGCTTGCTATTGATGAGCAGATAAGAAAAGGATTAATTGCACTAGAAGACTTTAGATCTGAAATAGCTTTAACTTATGGAAGAACAGGAAGAAAACCTCAAGCTGTATTAAATACTGCAGATTATTGGCAATACCTTCTTTCTCCCCAAATAACTAAAATAAATTATATAGATCCAATTGCTAGGATGAACCCATGCAATAGAACAACAGAACAAGAAAGAATGCTTGATGATGTAAGAAGTGCAATGGATAGGGATGGTGGTCGTATAAGTGATTATGAAACAAGAAGACTGGATATGGTTGTAAGAAAAGGTAAACCAGATACTCAAAGTTTAGCTCCTGTTTGTCTTGATGTAGAGAGAATAAAATACTGGCCAAGACTTTTGAACAAAATTAGATATAGAGTTGTAAAAGCAATGCATGAATACATGCAATGGGATAAAAAATGGAAAAATGATTATTTAATGGCTAAGTCTAGACTAGCATATAAATCTTGGTTAGAGAAAAATGAAAAACATCTTCTAGATAGTGAAGTTGTTGGTAGAATTGGTAAACCACCCGAGCTTATTAAACCATTAGAATATATTTTAGCAAGAGCTGCTGTTGTAGATATTTTTGGGAAAAAACTTGTTGCACCTAGTCGAGAAGCTGTTGAAGATCTTAAAGCAAGAACTCTTAAATTAGATAATTTTGAATTAGAAAGAGTGAGAAGATGGGATTATGAAACAGGAAAACTTAGTGAAGTTACACCATTTTGGGATGATCATTATACTGGTAAGTTAAATGATAGACCAGGGATTTTTTATGGTACTTTTGGTCCTAAAAGAAACCATTTAAGTAAACGTTTCAGAGGTATGCCTGCATACATTGATTTAGGAATAGTAGATATTTATTCGTTCTTATCAGGAGAGATGGGAGAATACAGTCACCCTAAACATCAAGGATCCATTGAGCAAGATATTAGAGAAATTGTAAGTGCTTCTGGATATGGTCAAGCTCTTGATAGATTACATGAAGAGTTACAAGTAATTGGTGAGGCCCTTCTTCAATATTCATTTTGTGGAGAAGATGAAACATATGAACAAACAAAAAGAGAACTTCAACCCTTAATTACTCTTCATGGAGAAAGTGGGTTATTAACAATTAATCAAGCTGCTGATTTAGGTTTTGAAAGAATGTCTGTTGATGATTAACCAACACC
>CAZKVI010000086.1:0-1523 GCA_964556185.1 uncultured Methanosarcinales archaeon | reverse complement strand
CCAAATTAGAAGAATATTATGTTCCAGAAAGGATACTGGTTTATGAAGGTTCGGATGTTAAAAGAGGAGAAGATTTAATCTTCTCTGATTTTAATGAAGGGAAAGTTGCAAGTTTTATTATTAAAAATCCTAATGACTTTAGAGTTATGGTTATATTAAATTATTCTATTGAAGGAACTGGTGCAAAAGATTTACAATATGGCAAATGGATTAATGCAGATGATACGATTCAAATAAGGGACATCTGCAGAGAGAATGAAGTTTTTGGAACTTGTTCCATAAATGAAGATTCTTTGATTTACCATATAGATAAACCGCAGATAATGTATCCTGAAGAGATAGAGATTGAGAAAACCAGAACGGTTTGTGATGGTAAGAACAACGGTTCTATGTGCACAAATGACAATGAATGTGGTTCAAGAAAATGCAACTTTGCAGGGTTTTGTGGTAAGTTTACACATTGTCCAGAAGGAACTACAAATTGCCAAAATATCAAGTGTTTAGTTCCATCTTCAAAAGACTTAGGTGAATCTTATTTGTGTGACTGGGAGTGTAAAACAAATTATGGGAAGGAAGGAAGGTGTGAAAGAACGACTGAAACAGTTCTAAAAGAAAGAGTCAAATTCTGGAGTATAGTTGCCCTAATTTTTGGAATAGCCACTTTGTTATTAGTTATTTCATTTCACAGAGAAATTTGGAAAAAAATAACGAATATGGTGAAAGATAAAGCAGAAAAAGAAGCTGAAGAGATTAGAGAAAATGCAAAAAGAGAAGCTGAAAGTATTATACGGGATTCAGAGCAGAGACTCAAGCAGAATGTGGAAGAAATTAAAGAAAAACAAAAAATAAAGGAAGAAATTGAAAAAGCTATGGCTAAGTTAGGAGATTCAGAAGAAATCAGGGATAAACTAGCTAAAGTAAACGAAGATATAAAGACATTGACAACGCAAAAAGATTATGAAATACGCAGGTATTTAGATACATTAGAGAAAAAAGAAGGGCATAAGTTTATTTTAGATGGAGGTTATGTAAGATATGCTAAGAGCCTATTCAATCCTAACGAAAAAGGTGGATTCTACCACACATGGGTATGGAAAAAACGCTATAAGAAGGTAAGAAAAGGTTATCATATTCATCATAAAGATAAAAATAAGTTAAATAACAACATAGAAAATTTGGAAGAAGTCGAGGGTGATGACCATCTAAACCGTCATAAAAGTGGTTTTTATTGATAATATAACGAAGTAGCTCATTGGTTAGAATGAATTAATTTACAATATTAAGATTGTTGTTAAGTTTATTCTTTAAAAGAATTTGTAACTGATAACAAAACCTAATCCCAATCCTACTAAAAAAATAAAACAAAGTATTCCTAACAACACTAACAAAATCAACAATATCATATACATATCTTGTTTATCCATTTTATAGATAAAAAAAGCGAATATACTTTATAAATCTTCTGAAGAAAACGTGTGTGGGACAGTGAAACTCAACCACCCAACCAAAATAGGTTATGCCAA
>CAZKVI010000085.1:0-1602 GCA_964556185.1 uncultured Methanosarcinales archaeon | reverse complement strand
ATTTTATCAATATACCAAAAATTAAATTTCTCTTTATTCTCTTTAAAAGGTGAAAAATAAAATATTCCTCTTGTCTTGCCAACCTCAAACTCTTCTCCTGTCTCAAGGTCTATACCATAAGTCTCAATTCCTTCTCCTTCTAAATCCAATAAATAAGGGATTGAATCAGTAACTTGATTTATAGATTCCTGGTTGAACCCCATAAATACTAAATTAATTCTGTTTGGATCATCAGGATCATTTATGTGTAAAGAAGGGTTACCTTGAAATTGTTTAAGATGTGAACAGATATTATCTTCATTGATTACTCTTCCTGTGATTAAATTATTTTTATTAATTACTCTCCCTGTGATGAGATTATTTTCTTCATTGATTGTTCTGCCTGTAATTAGATTCTCCTCATTGATTGTTTTGTCTGTAATTAGATTCTTTCTCTGGTCATGTTTGTTTTGAACAAAATTCTCTTGTCTTTTCTGTTGGAGTAGTCTTTTTAATCTTTGAAAGAAACTACTGTGTGTCTCTTGCTGGAATAATCTTTTCCATTTTACAAAATTTTCTTTTTTAATTAAATATTGTTCTATTCTTGGTGTTTTTATCTTAATCTCAATTGGTTTATTAGGATCAATTTTATTATCAATTGGAATTCTTATCTCTAAAATTTCATGGCTAATTACTTTGTAGTCTATAAGGTCAATTGAATCATCTACATTAAACTTTTCTGAGATAAGTGCAGTTTTGCTTTCAAAGGTTTCTGTTATAATAACTTCTTTTCTATTAACAAATTGTTTAACATAAATTGTAGAATCATGGTTCATCTGTTCAGGAGTAGGAAGAAGACTTTTAAACACATTAAATTTTTCTTTATTATACCCTTGAGTGTAGGATTTTAAGATTTCATAACCTGCATTATTATCACCCTTATCAGTTAATACAACGACTAACCAGGTGCCTTCCTTAATCTTGCCTTTTTCAGTCTTTGATATTGATTTTTTTGCTTCTCCAGTAATATCTTCAGTTATGGCGCAACTAGCTAAAAATAGTAATGATATGATGATAATAATTAGTATTAATCTTATTGTTAATATTACTCTTTTTTTCATTAGAATTCTTTATGTATGTATCAATATAAAAAGGTTACTAAGAATCTCATCATTTCCTTGCCTTAATTTCCATTGTGTGTTCTATTCTTCTCAGCAGATGGTTTGTTGTTTTCATCTCTTTCAACATTTGGCTTCTTAATTTAATTGCTCTCTTTATGTCAATTATTCTGATGATAAACAGAAATACGTACACACCAAAAACTCCACCTATCAGATACTTAATAGTGCCAAACATCTGTTGTATTGCTTCAAATGCTGGTTGGAGAATGCCTAAATCACCTAATGGAGTTGCCATAATGTTATTTTTGGAGGAATTGGTTTATATATTTTTTGTTCTTCTTTTGCTCTTAGAGTAATTAAGTCTTTTTTTGCTTAAATGTAATTTGGCTTTATATTATTTTTCGCTCACAATGTAACTTATCTCTTTCTTATATCCCGCTCACAGTGTAGTTGTGGTCCGGAGGACATGTCACCCGTGAATTATTTTTATAAATTTCTTTGA
>CAZKVI010000084.1:0-1638 GCA_964556185.1 uncultured Methanosarcinales archaeon | reverse complement strand
AGGAAGGAAAATTATTCTGATATTCATCAGAGTCATGAGGATTTCATATTAGCCCAATATTGCATAAGATTTATATATAAACTATTATTTTGTTAAAGTAAATAACGGAGGGGAAATTATGACTGAAAAATCTTATATGGCTGAGAATTATCATCCACTACCTATTAATGTAAAAGCAGCAGAAGGCTGTTTCTTAATTGATGAAAATGGAACAAAATATCTAGATATGCTTGGAGCTTATTCTGCTCAAAGTTTAGGTTATGGAAATAAAGAAATAAATGAAAAAATAAAAGCAGTTATTGATGAAAAAGGTTGCCCATCAAGAGCTGTTAAACATACTTTATTAGAACCTTTTGCAGAAAAAGTAGCAATGGCTTCTGGTTTAAGTGATACACCACATACAGTTAAAGTTCTTCCTTTAAATGGAGGCGGAGAAGCAACTGGTAGAGCTATTAAAATAGCAAGAAAATATAGTCATGATGTAAAAAAAGAACATGATCCTGTTGTTGTTTTAACAACTGGATTTTTCCATGGCAGAGAATTAGTTTTTTCATCAAATTCTGATCAAGATTATCAAGCAGATGGTTATGGACCAGCTGTTCCAGGAATTATAAGAATTCCTTATAATGATATTGATGCATTGGAAAAAGTTTTCAAAGATTACAAAAATATTGCAATGTTTTTTACAGAACCTATTCAAGCAGAAGGTGGAATTATCTTAGGAACTAAAGAATATTTTCAAAGAGCAAGAGAATTATGTGATGAATATAATGCAATCTTTGGCTTAGATGAAATTCAAACAGGAATGGCACGAACAGGAAAAATGTGGTGTTACCAACACTTTGGTGTTAAACCAGATTTAATAACAATTGGAAAAGCACTTGGTGGAGGTCATGTACCTGTTTCTGCTGTCGTCGGTATAAACAAAGTTATGGATGTAATTGTTGCAGGAAGTGAAGGAAGTACATTTGGTGGTTGCCCACTAGGTTGTACAGCTGCAATGGCTTCAATAGATTTTATTAACAATAATAATTTAACACAAAGAGCAGTTGAAGTTGGAGAATATTTCATGGCTGGCTTAAGAAACATAAAAAATGAACACATTGCAGATATTAGAGGTAGAGGATTATTAATTGGTGTTCAATTTAAGAAAGATATTGCTGATAAAGTAGCGCATGCATTTGTTTTGGATGAGTTTATGGTTGTAAAAGGAACTAGAGAGGATACTATAAGATTAGCACCACCTTTAACAATAACCAGAGAACAAGTTGATGATGCATTGCAAAGATGTGGAAGAATCTTTAATAAAATAGAAGCAATTGAAAAAGATTCAAAATACGATTAGTTATAATCCCACAATACTTCATCTAAATTAGTTTCCCAATTGTTAAACTTAGTTCTGTCAGCCATTTCTGCAATGCCTGCTAGTGGAATTGTTCTGGCTGTTTGTTCATTGTTTAGAATTCCTGCAAAACCCCAATATTCTGATTCAGAATACCAATTATCTGGTTCAGTGTTTGCGTCATTATCTGGGAAATTAGAAAGTGTTGCACTTGAATGAATTTCTGATTGTGTATAAGCTAAATCACAATTTAATCTAACCCAAGGTAAGTTAGCTCTTTTCTTAAAACCATCATA
>CAZKVI010000083.1:0-1643 GCA_964556185.1 uncultured Methanosarcinales archaeon | reverse complement strand
AAGCATCAAGAACAGAATCTTTTTTATTATCTAAAATTAAACCACGATCTGTTGAACTGAAAAAAGACATTGTATCTTCATCAGTATGTGTTATAATATTCTCAACAGCTTCTCCTTGAATAAAATCCCTAGAAGAAACTTCCATTAAACCATAAGCAGCATAATCTTTACCATCTCGAGTCATATAAACTACAGCAGAATCTAACTCAACAACTTTATCTTCAAAATATTCTAATTTTGCATCATAAGCAGCTAAACAATCTTCCTTATCACTACATTCAATACCCCATTTTTTCTTTAACTCTTCTCGAACTTCTGCTGCAGCTTCGCCCTCTTCACCAGGAGCTAGATCTGCTGCAGCTTCTTCATCAAAAGCATCTGAATATCTATCTCTTCTTATTGAAAAACCTTGTCTAATATGTTGATAAGAACTTAAATCCAATCCAGAACCAGTTAATTGATCATCTAAATAAACATTCAAGTTTTCTCCTGTATGTCTAACAACTTTCTCACCAGAAACATGACCATATTGAAAATAACTACCATATGATTTTAAATCAACTTGTTCAATTTGTTCAATATCATCAAAATGAACTTTGAAATCACCAGAAACAACACTTTCTCCATAAGTAATTAGAGCATTACGAGTTCCTTGAACACTTTCTAATAAATTATCACCATATGTAAACCAAATATCTACTTTACTATCGTCATAATTGGTATAACCTTCTAATTCCCCATAAACAAAATAAGCAGGACCTGTTATTGTAAGTTTAGCTCCAGAAGAATAATCAACTTCTGTTTTTTCATCATAATCATACATTGGTGCATTAAATCTTATTTTTGTTTCTTCTCCTAATGCTCCTTCTGCAGTTATTTCAACTCCATTAATAACAACAGAACCATGTTCTGAAACAGTAAACATATAATTTCCATCATCATCTCTAACAACAGTTGCTTTGTCTGCATCAATTGGTGTTTGATGTGTTCCAAAGTCTGCTGTTAATTGTCCATCCACTATAACAATATTATTTAGAGTTCCTTGTAATTCACTACATCCATGTCCTTCAACAATACTTGAACAAATTATAAAACCAGAAGTCTCTATATCAGTAACTGCAGTAATTGCTAAAGAAGGATCATCTCTGAAATCTTCTAAATTTACATTATTACAAACCTCTTCACCTTCAATCATTTCACAAAAGTTTGTATTAACTAACTTACCATCTTTAATTATAACACCACCAACCACATTAACAACTGCTCCAACAGATAAACCAAACTCACTAACTATTGCATTAGAAACATCATTCATATTTAATAAACCTAAATCATCAAAATTCTCAAGATTATCACTTACTTGGCTAGCAGTTAATTGTGCTAAATCTTCTGCATTTAATTGATCAGCACCATCTAAGAATAAACCAACATTCGAAGAACTTAATCTAGTAATCACTGAACTCAAAGTACCTGGATCTAATTCCATTACATTCAAAGAATTAATCTGATCATCTGTCAACGTAGAAGCCTGCGAAGGAGTTAATGTATCTGTATTCTCCTCAGCATACTTCATAGGATCTTGCTGAAATTGTTCCTCAGGATTCATTTGATCCCAAGACTCTTCATAAGGTGGTTCTTGTGCA
>CAZKVI010000082.1:0-1646 GCA_964556185.1 uncultured Methanosarcinales archaeon | reverse complement strand
GACAAAATAATAAAAATAAGAATATTACTGCCAATAATACAAAACTTCTACCAGAAAACATTGCTTCTGCTAAGTACAGCTTTAATGCATTAAAAACAAATAATAATGAAAGACAATTAAACATAAAGACAGAATTACTTAAAGAATTAATTTTTGAAGGTGTTGATTATAAAAGAAATAAATCAAAACAAGAAAAATTACTAGAACTTTTAAATCTAACAAAAGAATTAGGTGATAAACCAACAGAAAGTATTGGGAAAATAAAAGAGATTATTAATCAATTAAATTTTGAAGCTAAAATATCAGGACAATTGAATCTTACAACACCACCAAAAATTCCAGCAGACATAAAAGAAGAGATCCTGATGGACATAAAAGAACTTAACAATGCATTCAATGCCAGCTGCAATAGAGCATCAATCATACTCTGCGGAAGAATCCTAGAAACTTGCTTACATAGAAAATATTACGAAGCAACCAAGAATGATCTCCTTGAAAAAGCACCAGGTATTGGATTGGGAAATTTAATAGCAAAGATGCGTGACAAAGAAATCACTCTTGATCCAGGATTGATGCAACAGGTGCATCTATTAAATAATGTAAGAATCTTTTCTGTACATAAGAAAAAACAAATATTCATGCCTTCTAAACAGCAAACACATGCTGCAATACTTTATACAATGGATATTGTTAGTAGATTATTCTAGAATTATATATTAAAAACATCTTAAGTAAAGGCTTGACAACAACCAGACTTCTATTCACTATCAAAAACTTGCTTACTTACTTCACTCATCCTTTCCTGTGCAGTTTCGTAATTAGGAGAATCTAAAAATTGGTCCTCTAATGCTTTGACCATTATTGGATTATCTGATACCTTATCAAGAAGTTTTTCACAATCTGGATTTTCAAACACCAGATCATGAAGCATTATCTGTCTAAGTTGTTGATAAGATTCATTTACATGAGGCAATACACTATTATTTCCATATTCAATAACTTCCTGTAATAACTGATATTTTTCTTCTCCTTCCTTATCCAGCATTTCCACAAGACCTTGAAGATGAGGCAGTTCTGCATCTCCTTGTGCTACTGCTTCAGCTAATTCAAAATCATCATGAGACAACATCTGTGAAATCATATTATATTTTGCATCTCTAACTGCAGAGACATACATCTCTTGAACACCCAGTAAAAACCCTTCAAATAGTTCTATACCCATTTTGTGATAACTTGTTTTTGGATCTCTCACAGTTTGTCCTTCAAAACCTAAATCATCTTTCAAATTATCCATATCTTTCAAAAATGCTTTCCATTTAAGGTCATACATCCTAAGCAATGAACCTTGTGCATTTGCAGAATAATTATGAGAAACACGTTCACCTTCTTTTACCTCAGCCAGCTTAGCTGCAAAAGAATGGTTCTCTGCAAGATAATCAGTTAATGTATCTGTATGATTTTCAAACAAGTTATAGATTCCTTCAACATATGTACTAAAAATTATTTCAAATTCATTTGAACCATATGCTTCATTAAGCAACTGATCAAGATTAAAACTAATAATTGGATTTCCATCTTGATCTAATAAAAAAGATTTACCTGCATTATTTTCTCCTTCAATATTATTTTCTTCACCATAATTCTCT
>CAZKVI010000081.1:0-1667 GCA_964556185.1 uncultured Methanosarcinales archaeon | reverse complement strand
ATGAAATTAAGAATAAAAAAGATTACTTCAAAAAAATTCAGAGAATTAGTAGAAGAGTATAGAGAACTAGGGTTCAAATATAGTGAAAATTATGTTGTAGACTTAATATTTGATGGGCTGACCCCTGAGATTTATGGTAGTTATGATACAGATGACCATAATCTTAAAGAGAGATTGGAGAGACATGCATATGGAATCAGTCCAGAATTCTTCAACAAAGCCAAGGAAATCACAACATATGCTGATACATTAAGGGATATATCAAGATTAGACATGGATCTTGACACTTTTATGCAGTATGATTTTGATAGGTTTCCTGTACACCTCTCCATTGCCTTTGCTAGGTTAGGTATAATGCCTGATTATGTCAATGCACTTGACGAAAGTGTAGAATACTATGAAGAAGTAATTATTGCACATAAGCTTGGGCTTTCATCAGATGAGATTTCAGATTATGATGAACGTTTTAACGAAGAATCTAGTGCAAGGTTTAGTTTTGGAACTATGAAATATGTTAAAGCAAAATATTTCTTGAAAAAGGCACATATACATGCAAATCTTGCAAATGATTATCCAGATTATTTCAACTACAAAGATATTATCCTACTATTTAATGCAGGTATCTTTCCAAAAGAAATCAATGCTGATTTCTCTGACATTGATAATGTAAAGGACATTTTACTTATAAAAAAAGAGGGGAGATTTCATTACAATGTCCTTGAGCTTGAAAAATATCAACCAGTAATGATTGTTTCAATAATTGTCGCTGCTATTTTTTCTGCAGCGCTTTTTATGGGAAGAGTTATTTCAGAAGATAGGATAAGAGATAGGAAACATAAAGCAGCAGACTTAGTAAATAGATTATTAGACAAGATATATGAATTAACAGATGAAAGAGATAAAACTAGATTAGAAATAAATCAGGATAAAAGAAAGCTTGATAAGGAAATAGATAAGATCAGCAAATTTAGCAATGATAACATGATTGAGCTTCTTGCAGTCATTCATGGTGATAAATTTAGTAGTATACACCATTATAAAGAGACAATGGAGTATTTGCGTCCTAAACTTTCTGAGATAATTGACCATGAAGCTATTGCAAGCAAGATTCTCTCAAGAATGAAACATCCTATATGGTACAATCCAAGTATATTCCTATTTTCTTTCTTTGGGAAGAGGTTTGGAACAAAACCAGTAATAAAAGCAGTCCAAGAAACAAATATAAAAGCATTGCTGGGAACCAATCCAGATGTGTTAAGTGAAAAAAGATTAGGACAAATAATTGATACCCTTGTTGAAATATTAATTTCTGATCAGGAAATTTCTGATTCTATTACAGAAGGTCTGGTGAAATGGGCGCAAAATAGTGAGGCTGCAAAACAGTTAATAGCAAAGAAATTAGATAAAATTAACTCAAGAAAGAAAAAAAATACTCAAAAGTATCTTCTTCTCGCAAAAATGGCAAATGAAGCATCATTGGATAATTTAGTAAAAACTTTCAAGGACAAGAAAGTAAGTGATGATATCAAAGGAGAAATATTCAATGCTCTTATAGATCCTCTCTCTGATTCATCAATTCTGAAGGGTACAGATGATGATGCAAAATTAAACCAGATAAAGGAAATATTAAATGAGATGTTTGAGGAGATATTTGATAGTTCATCTGA
>CAZKVI010000080.1:0-1713 GCA_964556185.1 uncultured Methanosarcinales archaeon | reverse complement strand
ATCTGACATATCTGTTCCTTCTGACATATCTGTTCCTTCTGACATATCTGTTCCTTCTGGCATATCTGTTTCTTCTGGCATATCTGTTTCAACTACAACATTTCTAATATCATTAAACACAACCAAAGGTACAGTCTTGTTCTCACAGGTCAATACAGCAACACCCTGGCATGCTTTATCATCTCCAGTTATACAAGCAGGAAGTAATCTAATATTAAATCCCTGCAACAGATTAGTCCTAAATTCATGATGGGCTATGTTTACATAACCTAAATCAGAACTATCAGGATCAAAACTGAAATAAGCAATATATGGCATCTCTTCAAGATCAAGATTAAATTCATCATAATCAGATAAATAATTATTCTGTCCATAAATCATATTCATGAACTGGCTAAGATCACCATTAATTTTAATATCTTCTAATTCTTTTGGACCATAATGCAATGGAATGTTAAATTTCTGATTAGTCTGAGAAGCAATTACTTGCGTATACCACATATAACCAAGCTTAGGGCTTCCTTCTCTAACAAAAGTAAAGCCATTATACATATAATTATCTTCATTTTCTTCACCATCAATAATGTTTTGGTGTAATTCATCTAAAGTCTTTGTCTGTGCATTATAAAAACTAGGCACTGCAAAGATTATGATTAAAATAATAATTAAGATTCCAATAATCAGGCCAAATAACTTATAATCTTTTATTCCACCTTTACCTTCATCTGTCTCTTGCCCAACGTTTATTGAACCAGCACATGAACCACATGTTCTTGGCTCCTTTGGCTTGGACATATGTTCTACTTTCCCAAGGCCTTCACCTTTAATGACTTCTTCATGATTTATTATCTCTGCTTCCTTGATTTTTTCTTCTTTATTATTTTTCATGTTAACTCCCCTTATTATTTAATTATTTACTATCTTAAATCTTTTAATTATTTACTATCTTAAATCTTTTAATTATTTACTATCTTAAATCTTTTAATTATATTTTTATACTTATTTATTATCCTAATTTTTTTATTATACCTACTTAAATGATTTATTTTATCACATTATACAACCCATACCTTAACCTATCAAGCAGAGGATTAAATTCAAAACCCTCTGTTGCATAAATAAAAATACAATTATTTTCTATATTTATCTTTGTTTCATTATTACTTTTTAGGTAAACCACAGGAATGAACTGTGTTGCATTATTACAATCAATAAGAGGATATGCTTGATAAGCAGTTGAATTCATACTTGCACCAACAGAAGAGTATATGCCAAACTCTGTTGTTAAAGATTCACTTAATTTCATCCTTGCAAGCTCTATGTCTTTAATTGCATTATCCTCTGGATCAAATGTGAGATAAATCATCTTTGAATCTTTCAGCTTTTGGATTGCTGGCTCTGCGACTTCAATAGTTTCAAGTGATGAAGGATGATTATTGAACTCTATCCATTCTTCTCCAATCTTACCAAAAATATTATATTCATTAGCCTTGAACTTGTATCCATTATACTTGTCCAGTGCAGTTGAACTTCCTTCCCATGCTGCTAACAAGCTAGAAATCATAACAAAAGCAACAAGCAACCCTATGATTGTCTTTTTATTAAAAAACTTATTTTCTCTTTTTCTTCTTCTAGGTTCAAACATTTTTTATCCTCACACATTTCTCTTTTTAGATTTGTATTATATATAGATTGGTAATGTAATTATTTATT
>CAZKVI010000079.1:0-1904 GCA_964556185.1 uncultured Methanosarcinales archaeon | reverse complement strand
GCAGTCATTAGCTGGTTTGATTGATGACCCAGACTCACCTTATGATTCTTTAGATGTTGATGTTTATAGCTCAAACTCTGGATTAGCAAACTTTAGTGTGGATGACAGCTTAAATGTTATTCTTGATTCCTTGCAATTAGACGGATATGGAAACACAGATGTTACTGTAAGAGTCACAGATGAAACAGGAAGCTTTGATGAGCAATCATTTAGTTTTAATGTTAATGAGATGGATGATTTGAGGGGAACCCTTTATAATATCATGACTCAACAAGGAATGCAAGGAAGAGTAGAAGTAGATGGTGCTGTTTATGGAACAGATTCATTAGGTTATTTTAATATTCAGGTTGATCCTGGTGCTTCTCATTCATTAAGAGGACAGGGTTTTACAAATGACATTAAAACAACCTACTTAAGAACAAGAGCAGCAACAACTGGAAACCAGGATTTGGATAATATTATGGTTAAACTAACTCCATTGCTACCAGACTCAGCAGGCGTTAGCGAGTTAGAATTCTATAATTTTGCAGAGGAAGCTAATTTTCAAGAATCATATTTCCCAGCAGGCCTAAGTAAAATAGACTTTAACAATGCCCAGCATCCTGACTCAGGTTTTGTGTATTGGATAGCAAAAATTAGCCCATTTAATGGAAATGAATTTACAGATGAAGAACAATTATCTGTTTATGATTTTATAATGAATAATGTGTTGGCTGATGTTCCAGATGATATGAAACCAGATATTCATTTGGCTGATACTACTGACACAATACCTTATCCACTTACTCCTCCATTTATCCCAACAGAATATGGTATGGCAATTGTGATTCCTAGAAGAATAACTAATCCAGGAATAGTTACTTATGATGAAAATAATGATGGTATTTTAGAAAACGCTAACATAACTTTGAATGATGGAAATGAACAAACACAAGTTGTTCAAGAATCATTAAGTTGGTTAATTGCACCATATGAAGTACAAAATAGCTTGCCTCCGGATAAAACTGTTTTACATAGGCAAACAGGTGTGAATACAATGCAACCAGCTGATAATCTTTTGTTAGCTATTGCTTTAGCTTATCAACCATTAACTCAAATTGATGATGTTTTAAATACTGGTCAGTTATCTGAGCCAGCAAGAATCACTAACCCAAATAGATTATTGGGTTCAGGAAAATAGACAATCTGCTTGAAAGAAAATCCAATTCTGTTCTTGAATTAGAGCCTAAAGAAACACCTATTGATAAATTTATTAATAAAGAGAAATAATTAATCTAAAAATAATCATTTTTAATTATTTTTATTAATTCTTCTGTAGAGTAAATCTTGATTTTGGATTGTTCCTTTAGTTTCTTGTCATTTGACCATATTCCACACCTTAATTTTAATGCAGCTGCAAAGTATGGAACATCATTTACATCCGGGCATATCTTCTTTGCTTCTTTTAATAATTTATAATATTCTTTTTTTGGAATTATATTTATAATGCTGGATAGGATTCTTAATAATCTGTTAAAATCCTCTTCGTTTCTTGAAGACTTTTCTAATATTGTATTTTTGTGTTTCAAAAACTCCTGAAGAATAAAATCAGGAGAAAACAATGTTAATTTTTTTTCAAATAATATTTTAGTTGTTGAGCTATTCCTAATAATTGCTGAGAATAAAATATTTGCATCAACAACTAAATTCATTTTTACAACCCATGTTTTTTGGCTATACCTTCTTTGATTTTTCTTCCCAATATTATTGCATCATTCTCTGTCATTGTGCTTTTTGATTTGAACTCCATTAAAAAATCCAAGTCATTAATCTTCTCTTTTATTGCTTCTCTGGCTACAGCACTCCAGTTTAATGGCGACCCGCAGTAATTCTGCCGGGCACCGGGTGGTTGGGGCGGTTAATGC
>CAZKVI010000078.1:0-1930 GCA_964556185.1 uncultured Methanosarcinales archaeon | reverse complement strand
TATAAATCTTTCGGTTGTTCACCACTACTTAGTGGGTATATCGGCTTTATGTACAATTAAATATTACAAATATTTTTTAAACCTGGATAAATTCCCTTATTTTTATGGATCCTTCAATTGCTGTAGAATCTGAATTTTCTAGAAGAAAAATTATAGGAAGTGTTGGATTAGCTGCAGTTATAATAGCTTGTGGTACAAATCTTTCTGTAGGTGCTATGCAGGCTATTGAAGAAGACCACGGAGGAACTGCCACTTTTTTAAGATATGTTATACCAATTCCTAGTGGAGTTGGAGGGGCTGCAGTTTTAGGATCAGCAGCTGAAACTAACAAAGAACTTGCAATTAGTGGAGGCATTGGTGCAGTTTTAGGTGCTGGTCTGGCATACGGATCTCATGTAGCTGGATATTATGGATGTAAAGCAGCAATATATGGTAAGGATGCTGTGATGGATCAATTTATAGAATATGCACATTATTTTAGTTAATATGGCCCTTTCTCACATAATAAAACTTATAAATCCCCAAAAATCCCATTTTTAGGGGAAAAGCGAATGACTCAAATACTATCACCAATGCCAACCATTAAGCTACAAAAATACTTCTCTAACTCGTATGATCATGCTGTGGCTGCTGCTAGGACTTGTTATAATCCAAAAGTTATGGATGAGAAAGATACCACAGATGGCCATAGAGAACGTATTGGTAAGGGGTGTTTTGAAGGTGGACATCATACTGTATTCCAACATGCTCATTTTTCATTTAAAATGGAGAATATTTCAAGGCATGTTGTGTGGGCATTCCTCCATTCACACACTTTCTATAATTCAGAGCAATCTTCACAAAGATATGTTAAATTAAATGAAATAAAAGCAACTATTCCTCCAATTGAAGGAGAAGCATTGAAGATATATAGTACTGCTGTTGTTAGATCATGGGAAGTTTATAGACAATTAAGTGAGATTCTTTTAGAAGATATTATTGATATTGAAAAGAAAACATTTCCAAATAAAGTTGTTGATGAAAAAGAAAGAAGAAAATTGGATAAAAAAGCTATTGAATTAGCAAGATATGTTGTACCTGTTGCAGCACATACTTCAATGGTTCATACTCTGTCTGGGATTACAATATACAGACTTCATAAAACAATGAATCAATTGCCTTGCCCATGGGAAACAAGAGTTATTGTAAATAAAATGATTGATGAAATTAAAAAAGTTGATTCTAACTTTTTCAAAGATTTAAAAGATCCGTGGCCACTTGAAGAGACGCAGGAGTTTAAGGCTATGAAATTCTTAGTAGAAATTGGTGATGCTTATGATCATACTGAAGATTTTATTAAAGAGTTTGATGAAGAATTAGAAGGTAAGAGGGTTAAGTTAGTAAGTTATTTACAAGATTCTGAAAAAATAATGGCTGATTCAGTTAGAGCTGTTTTAGGAGCTACAAGATCTAGATTAAATGATGAAGATGCTATTGCTCTTGTATTAGATCCAAAAAAGAATTTGTATTTAACAGATACATTAAACATTTCTAGTCATTCACCATTAATGAGATCTATGCAACATCCTTATTTTGTTTTTAAGAAAAAAATAAGTCATACAGCTGATTCACAAAATCAAAGACATAGAATGGCACCTGCTACAAGGCCTGTATTAATTTTCCAAGACACAAAAGATCCTGATTATATTACTCCTGTAGTTATTCAAAGAAATCCAAAAGCAAAGAAAATTTATGATGATTTTATGATAGAGATTTGGGATTATAAAAATAAATTATTAGAATTAGGTGTTTCAAAAGAATATGCACAATATTTACTACCAAATTCTGTTAGTGTAAGATTAGTTGAGTCTGGTAATCTAGCTAGTTTATGGCATAAATGGAGAATGAGACTTTGTAATACTGCTCAAAGAGAAATCTGGGAATGTAGTAT
>CAZKVI010000077.1:0-2083 GCA_964556185.1 uncultured Methanosarcinales archaeon | reverse complement strand
TAAAATAGCTTGAATTTCTTTATTTCTTGCCATTTTACTTGAGCCAGCTGCACTATCTCCTTCTACAATATATAACTCAGTTTTTTCTGATTTTTTCTTTGAACAATCTGCAAGTTTTCCTGGCAAAGAACTAGAATCTAAAATAGATTTTCTTCTTGTTAATTCTCTTGCTTTACGTGCAGCTTCTCTTGCTCTTGCTGCAGTCAGCATTTTCTCAACAATCATTCTTGCTTCTTTTGGATTTTCTTCAAGATATGTATTAACTGAATCTGAGACAACACTATGAACAATAGTTTTTACAATGCTGTTTCCAAGTTTTGTTTTTGTTTGACCTTCAAATTGTGGTTCTGGAACTTTTACAGAAATAACTGCTGTTAAACCTTCTAAAACATCATCACCAGAAACTTTTGCATCTTTTCCTGCTTTTGCAACTTTTTGTGCATAAGAATTTAAACTTCTTGTTAATGCAGTTTTAAAACCTGCAAGATGTGTTCCACCTTCAATTGTATTAATATTGTTTACAAAAGAAAAAATATTTGCAGAATAACCGTCATTGTATTGCAAAGCAATCTCGACGTCAACTTCATCTTTTAATTTATCAAAATAAATAATATTATGGAAAGATCCTTTGTTTCTATTTAAGTGTTCAACAAAAGAAACAATACCGCCATCAAATTGGAATTCTTTTTCTTTGTTACTTCTTTCATCTGTGATAATTATCTTTAATCCTTTATTTAAGAAAGCAAGTTCTCTCATTCTTGCTGATAATGTTTCAAAGTGAAATTCAATTGTGTCAAAGATTTCTTCGTCTGGATAAAAAGTAACTTTTGTTCCTGTTGAAGATGTTTCTCCTAATGTATGAACATCTGCAGTAGGTTTTCCATATTCAAACTTTTGTTCCCAGATTTTTCCATCTCTTTTAACTTGAGCAACTAATAATTTAGATAATGCATTAACAACAGAAATACCAACTCCATGTAGACCACCAGAAACTTTGTAAGCACCTTTTCCAAACTTACCGCCTGCATGAAGTTTTGTCATTACAACTGTTAAAGCTGAGATTTTTAATTTTGGATGTTCTCCAACAGGAATACCCCTTCCATCATCAATAACACTAACAGAATTATCAGGATGAATTGTAACTTTGATTTCTTTACAATGGCCTGCAAGAGCTTCGTCTATTGCATTGTCTACAACTTCATAAACAAGATGATGTAGTCCTCTTGGACCTGTTGAACCAATATACATGCCTGGTCTTTTTCTGACTGCATCTAAGCCGCCTAGAACTTGAATTTTAGCTGCGCCATAAGACTTGTCATCTGGTTGATTTTGTTGTTCTTCTGCCATTTTGTTCTCTATAAATATAGAAAATATAGTAGTATATAAGGGTTGTGTTTTTTGGTGTTGAAATTCAGTTAGTAGAGAAGCTCTAAACCACTTCTATGACCAGCTTGTTATTTTCTGGATGAATATAGGCCTTTTCTCCATCTCTTAATTTCAAATAGTCTGCAAGAATTTTAGGAATTCTAACAGCAAGAGAGTTTCCTGTTTTTGTAATCTTGGTTTCTTTGCCTAAACCCCAAACACCTTTTTTCTTAGCAGCTTCTTCAATTTTCTTTGTTGTTTCAGAGTCTGTGAAAGATTCTCCACATTTTGTACAAATCTCAGCTGGAAATTCACCTAAATAAACTCCAAACATATTTTCTTTTATTTTTCCTTTCTTTAGTCTTCCTTTTTCACATACTGGGCACTCCATTTTTCTCACCTAGGTTTCACAGTTATAATAAAATATGTGTCTTTGATTTTTTTGTAAACAACGCAATAATAACGATAATGAGATAAGATTTTGTTTGGTTTTTGTAATTCTTTATGGCCACATCGAATACCTTCCTGAACCTCATTTTCTGAGATTCCTCTATTCATCATTTGTTCTCTTGTGTGTTTTGTATACTTTATAATCAAATTGTAACACCTGTAATTACAGTAATTACTAGTAGTATATAAATGTTTTGGTTTTTACATGTTATATAGTGGACAAAAAACTTTATAACTCAATTAATCAAATAATTACTAATATGGATTT
>CAZKVI010000076.1:0-2138 GCA_964556185.1 uncultured Methanosarcinales archaeon | reverse complement strand
AGGGCTAAGAAATAATTAAATTGGTGGCACAAACTCTCTAATTATAACCTGTTTCTCATCAAGACCTAATGTTTTAGCAAATGCAATGTATTCTTCTCTTGTTCTTGTTGAGATTCCTGTTTCTTCATCTCTAAAGTTAACAACAAAGCTGACAAAAGTGTCAATGGAAGATTTATTGCAGTCTTGGATAAATTCTGTTAAAAATGGATTGAACATTATGCTATAAATTGGTCGGCATAATGCGTTGTATTCTTCTTTATTAATTGCATTTAGGGAAATTCTGATTTCATCTAAACCTGCCTTTACTAAAGATTCCACATCTCTACCTATACCAAAAGTAAATCCATTGGTGTCAACTCTTGTTTTAATATCATATTTTGCTTTTGTTTTTTCTATGATCTTTAATATTAAATCAAACTGATGTAATGGTTCACCTAATCCAATGATTGCTAATTCTTTATCATCTTCTCTAATATTTTTCCTAATGTTTCTCATTACTTTATCAATTGTTGGGGCTTCAGGTAAATACAAGTTAACACCTGCTTTTTCCTCATAAATATTTTTCTGGCCAGGAATTCCATCTCTTGGCCTTGAACAGAATCTGCAATTATTTGTGCAATGATATTTTTCAACAACATTTACATACAAAATATTTCCTGGGTAAACAGGTGTTTCAAATCTGTATGCAATTGCGCCTTTCATTTTCTCCCCCTCTGCTTTTCCATCATTTCATCCATTCCAAAAAGCCCATGATAACAAAGACATGAATACAAGAACCTTTCCATGCCTACTCCAGTGCAGCCGCTCCATAAATCACTATTATCCTTTGCAGTGAGATCAAATCTTTTAGTCAGGCAATCACCAAGAACAGAACCACCTGCTAGTTCTAGCCATTCATCTCTTTGTGGAAGATAAACTTCTATGTCTTTGATAGGTATTGCTTTTTTATATTTTGGTTCTGGAATTTCTCCTTCGTTAAATTCATAACATCCACTGCCAACAACAATTCTATACGTCATTTTTAATTTTATAAGAACTTTTTCTAGCTGGCCAAGAATAGCTTCCCTCGTTTCAATAACTTCTTTTCTTGTCCCAAAGTAAATAAATTCAGCTCTGTGAAATTCTCTTTGTCTTATTCCTGCTTCAATTCTATCTAAATCTTCATTTCTGTAAGTTGGTCCAGACCTGTCATAAAATTTCATTATACTGGACTTTTGATTTGCATCTTCAAATAATTGATAAAGAGATGTGCATTGAAGTGGATCCATAAAATATTCTTCTTTTACTCCCTTTGTTTCTGAGAAGGGTTTTACAGATAATAAATATGAATCCCATTTGCCAAGAACACTTGCTTTTTTTAATGTTTCAGCAGGCACAATTTTGGGAAGAGTAATTTCATTAAAATCTAACGGTTCAACAATATATTTATCTAACAACCCATACAAGTATCTTGTTGTTCTTGTTCCAAATACATCAATTGTATATACTCCTGAATCTTTAACAAGCTCGCAGAAAATAGTTGCTCTAATTACATCCTCAATATCATTAACAAGTGGTCTTTTTTCTCTGTGAAATTCTATCTCTTCTTCTAAATCAGGCCTTTGTAATTCTGGCCCAGATTTAATTAATTCTCCTTCCTGTGTGGGTATTTTTGTTTTAGTTAGTTTTTCAATTACTAATTTAATCGCACTAGTTTGAATATCTTTATTTAATCCTGCAATGTTTCTTGTTTGTTCAGGATAAGGTGCAAGATGAATAAAAACAGGCTCTGATTCAGTATCTTTAGTTGCCAGTAAGGCATGATAATATAATTCATTACAAAAGTTAGAACCACAATTTATAGAAGCTGCAGTATTGATTCCATTTAAATTAAGAAATCTATATAAATCATCCACAGGCAATTGTGTTTCTATAACTTCAACACCATTTTCTTTTATTTGTCCAGTTGGAGGCATATAACCTGTATTATCTCTTAGGTTATCTTTAGTATAATCAACCCAGTTTCGTGCTTGTCTTTCTATACAGATCCTTGTTTCTGGTGAAAAGGATTGTCCCATCATAACAACATAATCTGGCTCTAAATCTCTTATTTTGTCAACTAAATTAGCTTGTATTTGCCTTGAATCATAAGGAATAAT
>CAZKVI010000075.1:0-2236 GCA_964556185.1 uncultured Methanosarcinales archaeon | reverse complement strand
AACAGGTGTTCAAAGATGAATACAGAACAAGAAACCATCACAATAAGGCAAAGAAAACAGAAAATAATTCAAACATTGAATAATGTAAGAGAACAAAATCAAATCAAAGATATAATTAGTGTTAACATTCATGATGGCAACGCAGTTAGGTTTAATTTCCAAGACAACAATCCAGAAATCCTGCATCTAGATATTGCAGATGTTGAACCATTTAATAATTATGTATTTCAAAAGCTTAGAGAAAACAATACACAAATTGGCTTTGGCAGATTCAATGAAGATAGAACATTTTATGGAAGATGCAGACAATTTAACAATACTATATCTCAAAATATACAATCAGAAAACACAAACAACCAGAACACAAAGCAAACAAGAACAATCCAGACACAAGAACCAAGGACAATCCATCTTGGAATAGATCTTTGGGTTGAGCCAGGAACTAAAGTATTTGCTCCAATCCTTGGCAAGATCCATAGTTTTCAATTAAACAATAATGTTGGAAATTATGGGCCAACAATTATTTTAGAGCATGAACTAGAAGATGTAAAATTTTATACACTTTATGGACATCTTAGTTTTGACAGTATTGAAAATCTAAGAGAAGGACAGATCATAGAGCCAGGACAAGAAATTGCAAGAATTGGGAATTTTCCGCAAAACGGAAACTGGCCACCACATTTACACTTCCAGATTATTACAGACATGCTTGGGAATAGAGGAGATTTCCCAGGTGTTTGTTCAGAACAAGACAGAGAAAGATTTCTAGAAATATGTTTAAATCCAAATTTGATTCTGAATGTGGAAAGATTAAATTAGAAAATTAGAATAAGAAGAAAAATGATTTAATGCATCACTTAAAACTCTATCTCTTTATTTTCCTGGTTGAGAATGAATTTACTAATTTCACCACCACAAAACTTGCTAACTAACTCAGCCAATTCATTAATAATATTTTCAACTTCTTCCTTAGTAACAGGAGGCAAACCTTCAACAACTAATGTAACATTTTTAGTTTGTTCTGTCATCTTTGATTTATCACATTCTCTCCAATTCCATCTTCTGCAAAGAACTTCTTTATCATCACAATAAACAACTTCACCTTGTTTAGGGTTTTTTGTTTCCTCTGAATTTAACTCAACAAATGCTTCATTTCCTTCTGCAATCTTCAAAATAATATTCCCATTTTCAATCCCACCTTCAATATTATCTAAATCATCACCACCCATTGGAATCATATGTTTGATAGACATGAAATTATAAATATCAACTAATTTAGAATAATGTTTTAGTTCAATACCATTAATGATCATCCTATACAAATTCTCAACAGAGCATTTATACTTCTTAGGTTTAGCTCCAAAACTAGAATATGCTTTTCTCCATGCTTCTATTTTTGGTTGTTGTGATAATGTTTCAGTAGAAAAGTTTGCTTTAATTCTCTCCTGCTCTTTTTTCAGCATTTCCATGACTTCTTCATTGATTCCAGTGTTGTCAATACCTTTAACTACAACAATCCCTATATTTAGACCAGGAAACTTTTCAAAGATTTCATTAGTTATATTGAATTTCATGTTATTAGGTAGGATTAGTTACTGTTTTATATATTTTAAGGAAAAATTAAGAAAAATTTAGAAGAAAAAAATAAATATTAAAACCCAGGCATTTCAGTATTAAACAAATACTCTCTTTGAACAGGTTTTTTTGGAACAGCTTCTTTTTTATATTTTTTAGCCATATCAGCATAAACTTCTGCCTGTTCTGCGTCAGGTAATCTTGTCTGACCACCTTCTGAAACACCATATTTTCCTGCATGATTGTCATAAGGCCTTACATCACGAACTTTTTTTGCTAAAAAAGCATAAACTTGTAGTTGTTCTTCAGCAGGCAATATAACTGTTCCACCTTCTGAAATCCCCATTGGAGCTTCTGCATGATCATCAATTGTTACCATTTTATTTCCCCCTAAATTTCTATTTTATTATTATCTCTTTATTACACTATTTAGTAAGTTATACATACAAAAAAGCAAATAAGACATATATAATCTTAATGTAAATTATTTTACATTCTTAGGAGATTTTGTTAGTTGACACATTAAAAAAAGGGAAAAACAAGATTTAATCACCAAAAACCACATTATTTATCACTTATAACTCATTGAACCAACCAACCAACTTCTTCCTTATCTAAATCAAAGAATCCTGTTAATTGCTTTTTCATCTCTTTATCCTTC
>CAZKVI010000074.1:0-2264 GCA_964556185.1 uncultured Methanosarcinales archaeon | reverse complement strand
AAATATTTTTGGTCTGTTGTATCTGGAGTCAGTAAAAGCCTATTCATTACATGCAAATCTAAAGTAGGATTAATCTCTAAACCTAATGCTTTAAACAATTCTTCTACTTTTGTTATAACCATATCTTGTGTTAAGTATGTTTCAATTGCATCATACTGACTTTTAAAAATAGCAGAGTCATACTTTGCCAACACATTAACTTCTATCTCAAGACCAGGTACAACCCTTATTTTATGAACTGGTTCTTTCTCAAAATTTATATGTCGAGACTCCCTTAATTCTTGGCGTCTTCGTTTAAGTGTTTCATGTGCCATAAAACTTTCATCATGATAATCATCAAATTTTGGAGAACCCATTGATTCTAATATGCTGGTTGCCGCATAACCGCCATCTTCTATGTTAGCTTCTAAATCTGGAAATGATTTTCCTTTTTTTTTATCATACTCTGTGATAACACCAAAATCATTTAATTCACCAAGATTATGGATTACAAGCAGATCAATATCATGTGCTGGTTCTCCCATCATTGTTGATCCAAATAATAATATGTCATCAACTCCTGCTTGATGATATTCACTTCTATGTTCATAAGCATATTGAAACACTACTGCTGCTACTTTTTCTGCAATATCCATTGCGTTTGATATTATTGGTTTTTCAGCCATTTTAAGTAAAGAATCATGATTACTCTTTTAAAGTTAATGAAAATCTGATACATATTATAAAAACATTAATATACTCCACTACATTACACACTATTATGCCACCAAATCCAAAAGCAAAGTTCATAATGGTAGAAGGTCTAGACGGCAGTGGTAAAGGTGTTGCAGTTGAGGCCTTAAAAGAACATTTAGAGATGAAAGGTTTAAAGATATTTGATCTTAGAAAACATTGCAAAGAGCATGTATCATTTCCAAAATATGAAGAAATACAAGAATATGATGTGATTGTCAGTGCTGAACCAACTTATGGATTTGTTGGCAGAGCTATCAGAGATGAGATAATCAAAGAAAGCACTAGAAAATATTCTGGAACTTCTACAGCACATGCATTTTCTCTTGACAGAGAGATTTTATACAAGAAATTATTGATTCCTGCAATTGAAGCTGGCAAAATAATCTTACAGGAAAGAGGGTTAGTAACAAGTTTAGTTTATCAGCCAATCCAGCTTGAAAGAATAAGTCTTCAAGATATAATCAATATGCCAGGAAACAGATTAGCATTAAAATATGTTCCAAATCTTCTTGTCATCACTAAAGTTGATCCACAAGTAGTTATCCATAGACTTAAGGAACGGAAAGATAAGCAGGATAATGCTGTTTTTGAGAAATTGGTGTTTCAAAGGCAGGCTGCTAATAGATATGAGAGTGATTGGCTTACCAGACTTTTTGAAAGTAAAGGTTCTAGAGTTGAATTCTTAGATACAAACTATCCTAAGACAGTTGAAGATACAAAGAGAGCAGCTATTGAGATGTGGGAGAAATTTAGTAAGTAATTCTAAATTAGAAGTTGTAAGTGGATTTATAATAAGTAATTCTAAGTTAGAAGTTGTAAGTGGATTTATAATAAGTAATTCTAAATTAGAAGTTGTAAGTGGATTTATAATAAATAATTCTAAGTTATAAAGCAGCTATTGAAATGCGTGAAAACTTCACTAAATAGCTTGATAACAGAAATATTTATATATTAAAACACCTTCTACAATACTATAAATAGCTTATAAACCGATATTTACAATCACATAGGGAAGAAAGGAGGGGTATACATGTTAAGGATGAAAAGAATAAGTGAAAGTTATGACATGAAAGTATTTACTGATTCAGGAGAATATTTTGGTGATATAGAAGAATGCATCATTGCTACCAATAAAGTATTTGGATGGAGAGTTAAGAGCACAAAGAACTCATTTCTAAACAAGATATTGGGCAGTGCTAAAGGTGTTATTGTTCCACATCAGCTTGTGAAAAGCATTGGTGATATTATGATTATCAGCAAATCAGCTGTACCAAGTTATAATCCAGAAGACGAAGCTATGGCTGAATAAATTTTTGTTTTTATTTAACCTTTTTCTTTAGTTTTACTTTTTATAACTTATTTTCGCTCTTAGTGTAATCTGATTTTTCGCTCACAATGTAGTCTTGATTCCCATCTTATATCTCGCTCACCGCATAGTTTAGGTCCGTAGGACATGTCACCTGTGAAGGATGTTTGGAAGGTTTTTTACTTCCTAACCTTCCATACCTTCCCAACCTTCCGTACCTTCT
>CAZKVI010000073.1:0-2287 GCA_964556185.1 uncultured Methanosarcinales archaeon | reverse complement strand
AGAAGAGTAAAAAAAGCAGCAAGAGAAATAGCATCTGCATTACAAATAACAGGCCCATTTAATATTCAATTTATTGCAAAAGAAAACCAAATAAAAGTTATTGAATGCAATTTAAGAGCTTCACGTAGTTTTCCATTTTGTTCAAAAGTCTTAAAAAAGAACTTTATTGATATTGCAACAAAATGTATACTTGGAAAAGATGTTCCTAGTGAAACAATATCTGGTTTTGAATTAGATTATGTGGGCGTAAAAGCACCACAGTTTTCATTTTCTCGTTTGAAAGGAGCAGATCCTACTCTTGGAGTAGAGATGGCATCGACAGGAGAAGTAGGTTGTATTGGTGAAGACTTAGAAGAAGCATTTTTGAAAGCTATAATTTCTACTGGATTTAAAATGCCACAAAAAAATATTTTATTATCAACAGGACCTGTAACTAAAAAAGCTGCATTCTTAGAAAGCGCAAAAACACTAGAACAACTTGGATACTGTTTGTATGCAACAGGCGGAACTGGCAAGTTCTTAAAAGAACAAGGAGTAAATGTAAGTATACTAGAATGGCCTTTAGATAAAGTAGAACCAAATGCACTAACATACATAAAAGAAAAAAAGATTGATCTTGTAATTAATATCCCAAAATCCCATGAAAAAGAAGAACTATCCAATGATTATATTATCAGAAGAGCTGCTGTTGACTTTAGTATTCCATTAATTACAAACATACAATGTGCTAACTTAGTTGTTTCTGCTATTAAAAACAAAAAGATTGATGATCTAAGTATAAAAAGCTGGGATGAGTATTAAAACACTTTCTAAACCAAAATTCCCTGTAACAAATTAAACAAATAACCTATAATTACTATAGAAATTGTAACGACTCCAAAGAATATAGCTATCAATCTTAAATTCATTGCTCTTCTTAAGATAATTGCTTCTGGGAAACTTAATGCAGATGTTGCCATCATAAAAGCAAGTGCAGTCCCTATCGGAATTCCCTTTTGAAACAATACAACAGCTATTGGAACTATTGCAGCACAACTTCCATACATTGGAACACCTAAAATAGTAGCTATTGGAACAGTAAATATTCCTCCTTTGCTAATTATTCCTTGTATTAATTCTGCTGGGATATAATTATGAATAATTGCTCCTGCACCAACACCAACTAAGACCCATAACCATAATTTCTTAGTAATCGAAGTAGCTTCATGAATTCCAAACATAAGTCTTTTCTTAAAAATATTATACCTAACTTCTTTTAACTTTGATTTAGATGAAATAAGATCTTTAACCAAATATTTCTCTAAATTCATCTTTCCCAAAACTACTCCTGAAATCATCCCAATCAAAATACCTGCTATAACATAAGCTAAAGTTATTTTCCAACCAAAAAAACCAAGCATTAACACAACTAAGTATTCATTTACTAAAGGGGATGTAATTAAAAAAGAGAAAGTTACTCCTAAAGGAACTCCTGCTTCTAAAAAACTAAGAAATAATGGAATAGATGAACATGAACAAAACGGTGTTACAGCCCCAAACAAAGAAGCCATAAAATTCCCAGAACCATATTTTGTCTTACTTAACCATTTCTTAACTTTATTTTGTGGTAAATAAGTTCTTAAAACACCAACAATCCCAATCATAAAAAACAATAATAACATTATTTTTATAGAATCATAAATAAAGAAATTCAGAGACTGAGCTAATCTAGCTGTTGGATCAAGCCCAATAAGAATATAGAGCAAATAATCAACAATTACTTGGAGCATTTATTATCTCCATCACAACAGCAACATTTCTTTTTTGATTTCTCTTCAAGCTTTTTATCGAATTTATCTAATAATTTTGATAAAAAACCTTTTTTATCTTTTGCCATACACACTAACATAAATGATAGATATATAAAACTTACTGAGAATTACTTAAGGCAAAGGATAACCCAAACTAAATGCAGGAACAGTAGAAGATTGATAAGTATAAACAAAATCTATATCATAATCAGGATCGCCTGGAACAGGATCATCTTCCTCAATAGAAGGAATTGCTGCCATAAACAAACTTTCACTCCTTTTCTCATCAATGTAAAAAGTAGCAGGATACATTTCCCAACGATTACAATCAAATTCTTCATAACTACAACTATTTTCCGGATCATCAAACATAGTACATCCATTATATGTATACAAATACCAATCATTTGAGTCTAATGCTGCATATTGCCAAGCATCTACTACTGGAAGACCAACAGTCATTAAATAATTTGCATATTTATTAGATAAGTCTTCTG
>CAZKVI010000072.1:0-2381 GCA_964556185.1 uncultured Methanosarcinales archaeon | reverse complement strand
CAATTCCCACTCAAAAGAGGACCCATTTGCATACTTTCTTCGGTAAACAACATATGGTTGAGCTAGTTTATAAGCTTATGGTTTTTGAATATTATCTATATATTGACTTATAGGTAGTAACAGCATAGAAAGCTTTATAAAACGTAACTTCATACTTTCATATATGGAAGATCTTTGTTTGGGAACTCTTGGAAATGTATTTTTTGGTTTTGGAGAATATACTGTCAAAAAAAGTTATCTCTCTGATCAAGATACTCGGTTTTATCCATTAGAAACCATTGAATTAAGAGAGGGAGATTCTTCAACTGATTTATTAGATAAATTGTTTTCTGGAAAAAGTGTTGAAGTCAGTTATGGCTGGGGTTTTAATTCATTAGATAAAGAAGGCAATGTTAGATTGATGAGAACACCTCAAACATTTTCAAGCCCAAATTCAAGGATGTGGGATAGTATATGGTTTCTTGATATGTTATATGCTTCAGTTTTTACAGCTGAATTTACTGATTTAGAAGAAGAAAGAGTTATACCTTTTGATATGTCTTGTCAATCTTTTTCTAGACTTGGTGTTCCTCTTGATCATCTTAGAAAAGGAAGTATAGAAGATGCAGTGGAAGATGAGTTTAGAAGATGGGAACATGTTATTGCTATCTTAGATGAATTTGAAGTTCCAGAATACACTAGAAAAGACATGAATTGTCTTATTAGGAACAGAGTAGCAAAAAACATTGCAGTAATTGCTCAAGGTGATGTATTTTTTCATTATGGTTCAACTATAAAAGGTTTTGATTTACAAGATAGATTAGACCTTTCTCAGAGATTAAGTAAAAGATATTTCCAATGGGCTGCTGAAAATGTACCTCATATCAGAAATGGATACAGGCATGAAAAAGTTGGAAATTTGAATGTTTTAGTTACAGAAGATGGAGAAGAAGTATACAATGAACTAAGAAAAGTCTTTGCAACTCTTAGAGATTGTACTGAATTAGATAAAGTACTAGAGTTACCAGGATTAGAATTAGAAAAAATAAGTGAAAGTGGAATGAATAATATTTATAGAATAACAGGATTAAGTGAAAAACCACTTATACTTAAATTAATCAAAACAGAGCTAAGGGAAGAAGCAATACAAGGAGCACATAATATGACATATGATACTCCTTTTCAACAATTTTGTGCCCATCAAGATACTAATTATTATGATCATTTTGGTCCTTATTTAACTGCTCCTATGCCTTTACTAGCAACAGAAGGCATGTGTATCCTTGAGGAAGTTCCAGAACATATTATTACAAGTGCCAGCCCCGCAACAAATCCTGATTATAAAACACAGCAAACAGCATATAGTGACTTAATTACTGACTTAATTTCAAATGGATTAATGGACCAAGTTGATCAACAATGGCCAGGGAACTGGGGCATTGTTAGCAAAGATTTAGAAAAACCAATTGGAGAAAGATATGTTTTTTGTGCAATTGATTTAGCAACACGTAAAACTGCCCATTTTTCAATACCTTTTGATCTATAATTATTAAAATCATAACAAGATTATGCATATAAACCTTATCATCAGATTAATTTATATACAACCCATGCTTCTAATCAAATAATGGCTAGAAAAACCAAAGAAGAATGGAAAGTATTTGGAAATGTCTTTGACAAGTATACAATCTGGAGACTAGAGAAATTAGCTTCCCAAGGGCATTACTCAGAGCTCAAAAGCCCTGTTTCAATAGGTAAAGAAGCTAATATCTTCACAGCAGAGCGTGAAGACAACACTTTAGTAATCATCAAAATATACAGATTAGAGAGCTGCAATTTCAATAAAATGTACGATTACATAAAATACGATCCAAGATATCTTCATCTAAAAAAGCAAAGAAGAAAAGTGATCTTTGGTTGGGCTCAAAGAGAATACAGAAATCTACTAAAAGCAAGAGAAGCAGGTGTTCGAGTTCCAACTCCTTTAGCTATAAATGATCATATTCTAGTCTTAGAAATGATTGGAGACCTAAAGCCAACCCCACAACTCAAAGACCTTTATCCAGAAAATCCAAAAAAATTCATGGAAAAAGTCATTGAAAGCATGAAACTTTTATGGCAAAAAGCAGGCATTGTACATGGTGATTTATCTGAATTTAATATCTTAAACCATGAAGATACACCTGTTTTCATTGATATGTCTCAATCAACTGTCAAAGAATGTACACTAGCAATAGAACTTCTAGAAAGAGATATCAAGAATATGGTACATTTCGCAAAAAAGATGGATCTTAAACTAGATCCAAAAAAAATAAAGAAACAAATAACAGGCAAATAATAGTACCACTATAGAAACTTTTAAAAGAGACACTTATTTCTTTACAAATATGACAGAATATGCA
>CAZKVI010000071.1:0-2411 GCA_964556185.1 uncultured Methanosarcinales archaeon | reverse complement strand
GATAGACACCCCGTTCTGTTATCTAGGAGTTTGGTGGTTGAGAGGAAAGAAGAAAAAACCTACTCATTAAAGAAATCAGGTTCTATGTAATCTCTAAATCTCATAGAGTATTCTTCAAACATTCCCATCTCTTCTAACATAGAAACATTTCTTGGGTCACTCATCCTAAAAATATAAAAATAAACATTAGAAAATGTGTCTAAATTATCATTTGTAACATTCCAATAATAAGCAGTTGTATTACTTATAGTCACATTATCAGTAAACACATTATTCATATACGCTCCACCCAACATTGCTGGAGTTAAATTAATCTCAGGATACACTCCATCTTCAGGATCAACATCCTCTATCTCTTGTTCAGGGATTATTATCCCTTCAGTATCTTGATAAATAAATGATAAAGTATAATTTCCTGGCAATAAACTTACAGTTTCAGGATTTGTTCCATTAAAATTAACAATAATACTAACAGGTTTTTCAAACGGATGTTCTGGTAATTTTTCACCAGTCATAATAACTTCATCAGTTCTTGCAGGATCATACGCAACCCCTTTAATATACTGAACAGACTTGCTAGAATCTAATCTCGATGTAGGAACTAATTTAATACTAGATTGGACCTCTCTAAACGGCATTAACTCAGCTATTACAACTCCATCCTGTTCAGGAACAACATCATACTCAACAATCGCTGTCTGATACCCTTCTTTATCAAATAAAAATGCTCCTCCAATACAAATCGGAGATTTATCTTTTAATTTTCCTTGACTGCTTGTTGTTCCAATAAAACAATTCTTATATTTCCCACACTTCAATGTTACACCTACTTCAGGAATTGCCTCTCCAGTTAATTTATCATAAGCACTAAATGAAATCTTTCCACTAATTTTCTGATTACTTTTACACATAATTTTTATTGGTTCAGGTTCAAACTCTGCAGTTATTGTCTCATTTGTCTCTGGATCCACTCCTGACACAAGTTCAAGACTATCATCTACAGACCATTCAATATTATCATAAGACCAAGGCCTATAATCTTTTGACAAATTATTCCAGACATTCACAGGAATATTGTCCTTTAGATTACCTTCCATAGCAAATAAAAAATTAAATCCTTCTCCTGCAAAAGCTTCATCATCTCTTAAAAAAACTACTGCAGGAAAAGCAATGTCATAAAACGATTCATACCGATTTGTTTGTAGGGGTGCAACAAATGGGACAGGGTATTCTGTTCTCCAAGTCATCGGACCAATCAACTCGCCTTTGTTTGGTGTCACATCCAAATAAATAGGCCAGTTCATATACATAAAATGAGCACTAAAATCATTATAATCTTCTTCATTCTCTACAAAAATATTCTCAAATAAGGATTGCTCATACTCATCTTCTGTTATAATCTTCTCTGCACCTTTTGTATTCTCTATCCTAATCAAAGGTAAATAAGAATTAAGAATCTCAACTACTTGTTCATTGACATCTGACTTAACCCAGTAAACAACAGAGTAATCCTCTGTAAACTCATAAATTGGTGGCAACTTCTCTTCACTTAATCCACTATAAGCACTTATTAAATTCATAACAGTATTCTCAAGAAAATTTGTACTTAACTCTTTCCCAACAATAAATTTAGCTAAATCATACATCTGCTTTAATCTCACATCAATCTCTACATAAGAATTCTCTAAATTATGTTCTACCCCTTCTTTTGTAACTTTTAATGGATAATTTATAGAAACATAAACCTTTGACTCAGCAATCGCAGCCTCAAAAAATGGCTCGCCTATTTCTTCTACATCTAATCCTTGTTCCTCAAAAACACTAAACTCATCAACACAGTCATCAAACCACAAGCCAATATAATTCTCAAGCTCCTCTTGCATCTTCTCAACTGTTGGAGTCAGTTGTTTATTAATAGGACAATTTTTACATTCATTCTCAGCTTTCAAATAATACCAATAAGGAACATAATAATCATCTGTAATCTGAACAGCATCACTCTCTGAATAATCTCTCTCATCAATATCAAACGATTCTGTAGTCAGAGTATTATTAGAGACAGAAATATATCCTCCATGTGCACCAATTCTTATTATTCCTTCTTTAGCAATCTGACTAGCACAACTAATAACAAAATCTTGAACAGGCTTTGCATCTCCTTCTACCTTATCCATCTCTAACTCAACACTAATCTGTTCAGAAATAAATCTATCTTTCATATAGAAAATAAATGCAGTCGCTAACAACAACATTATACCTATCAATATAAATACTGTTATCTGTGCTTTTCTACCTCTCATTTTACCTCTTTTTTATTTCCTTAACACATAAAACAAAATAAAATCTACACCAAGTAATGAAAATTAAAACAAATATTGTATAAACAATCCCAAAAACAGTAACAGGTAAAA
>CAZKVI010000070.1:0-2475 GCA_964556185.1 uncultured Methanosarcinales archaeon | reverse complement strand
CATCTTTGCCAGACTTCTGCTCAGACAATGGACAATAGAAACATCCTCTATTACATATACCTGAAATAAAGAGCACTTCCTTAAAACCCAAAACGCAAAATTTACAGCCCTTTGGAAGTCCTCCAATATTAAATGACTGCCATTTATTCTTTTTTATTTTCTTCATTTTTTATCCATATATGTTTTCTTTTACTTATTATCTTTCTTCTAATTTTTCCTTCTTTTTCTAAACACACTAAGTTGTATTTCATTCCACTTTTTGTTTTATTTAATCTAAGTCTTAATTCACGTGTTGACAATGGACCTTTATTTAAGAGTTCTAAGGCATCTCTTCTTGTTTTATAACGTGGTCTTTTATAAGAAGATAAGAGCTCTTTTAATCTTTTTTGCTTTTTTTCATGAGCAAATCCTATATTCTTTTGGAAATTACAAATATCATAATAGTTACAAACAAGAAATCCTAAGTTAACACTTTTAATGTTATTTTTGGATACTCTAGTCTGGCCAAAACATAACTTACTAGTTTCTATGTTTAAATCAAATAATAATTTCTTAAATGATTCTAATAGTCGTACTAATGATGTCTTTTTGTTTTCAATCTTTGACATATTGATTGAAATTTTCCCTCCAGATACACATCCTTCATCATCATATAATGATCTTAAGAATTGGGACTTTATTTCTTTATTTCCTTCTTTGATCCAAAGAGGTATGTCAAAGTCTTCAATAGTTCTATTTCCTTTTATACAACCAACTCTTACAAGAATTTCTCCTACTGCACTCAGGTAGTCTATTCTTGAGTAATTTCCTTGTTGTATGTATTTTTCACTAAAATAAACTTCATTCTTAAAAACTTGATTTACTAATGATTTGACTTTATCAATCAAGATCTTTTCTTTATTTACATAAACAAATCTTCCAACCTTAGAAATATGTCCATCACCAAGTGCATGTCCAACTAAAGCTGCCAATTCAGGAGAAGCACATATTGGTAAATAAATACTAATCTCTTTTCCACATTTCTGTTTCTTAATTTGAATAATAGCAGAGTTTATTTCACTATCTTTAAAATTACAACAGCAAACCATATCTCGAAATATTTTTACAGGAATAAATACTTGTGATCTTTGATAATACATAAAACTAGAAACTGAACAACCAAGAAACTTACAAAATTGATTAACTTCCTCAAATTTTGCTTTAATTTCTGATATTAATCTTTTTCTAAAATCATCTTCAATATTAACCATTAATTTCTCAGGAAGGTTTTTATAATCTAATTTTATTTTATCATTCAAATTTTCATATTTCATTCAAATCACCAGAACTTCTTATATATGAAACTATGTAATTGATTTAGTATATAAATCTCACACCCAAGTGCCACTGGAAAACAGGTCTTAGTAGGGGGCTTCTAAGGCCGGAATTCAAGTCTTTAGACCACACGACAAATGGTTGTCCAGTGGAAAAATCATAATTTGATAGTTGAACTATCATAAAAATTGATTTGAATTATGAAAAATTTATTTATTTACCCTAACTTTTAAATACCCTCACCAATTCCTACATAAAATGGCAAATATAGCTTTCAAGACATATGGATGTAGTAATAATTTCCATGAGACAGAAGTAATGGCTGGTTTATTAGAGAAAGATGGTCATAAATTAACTACAGAAGATTCTGCAGATGTAATCTTATTAAACATCTGCACTGTAAAAGGAGATGCACATGCTTTCAAAGAGATTAAGACTACAGTAGAATCTAATCCAAATAAACAATTCATTGTTGGTGGTTGTGTAACAAAAGAATTAAAACAACAAATCAAAGATAATTTCCCAAAACTAAAACTATTAAACACACATAATATCCAAAAAATAGCATCTTTACTAAAAGATGAGATTGAAATTACTGGAAAAGATAACTCACCCAAAATTAACCTCCCAAAAAAAAGATTAAATCCAATCATAAACATTGTTCCAATTAATGAAGGCTGTACAAACCATTGTAGTTATTGCAGTGTAAAACTAATCAAAGGAAATGTTAAATCTTATCCTATTGAATTGATTGTAAAAGAAATAAAAGAGAGTTTAAAAGATGGAGTTAAAGAAATCTATTTAACAAGTCAAGATACTGCTGCTTACGGAGTAGATATTAACTTACAATTACCTGATTTATTAAGAGAAGTTCTAAAAATTGAAGGAGAATTCTTTATAAGACTTGGTATGGGCAACCCAAATCATTTCATAAAATACACAGACGAATTAATTGAACTTTTCAAAGACAAAAAAATGTACAAATTCTTACATATTCCTGTTCAATCAGGTAACAACCAAATCTTAAAAAGCATGAAACGTGAATACACAGTAGAAGAATACAAAACAATCATAACTAAATTCAAAAAAGCAATACCAGAAATAACAATTGCAACAGATGTAATTCTTGGTTATCCTGAAGAAACAGAAGAACAATTCAAT
>CAZKVI010000069.1:0-2564 GCA_964556185.1 uncultured Methanosarcinales archaeon | reverse complement strand
TTCAAGAAGCTATTGATTATTCTGAAAAAGATATATGGGTTGTAATGGTTTGTTACAATACTAAGAAGAATTTTGATAAGTTGATTAAAAATTGGGAAAATTTAGTGAAATTTAGAAAATTAAGTGTTATGTTTGTTAATCCAGAGTCTAATAAAGATAAGAAATGGATTATTTATCCTTCTACTCATAATAGTATTTGTGATGCTTCTAGTCTAAAAACAGGATTAGAGAGTATGTTTGCGATGGTTGATGAGTATACTAAGTAATATCTGGCTGATTCTTAAAATATACCCACAATATTTATATATCATGCTTGCATACTATATATGGGATAAGAGGTAGTAGATAGAGGACTAGCCTACAATGGACAAATCACTATTTGCACTCAATTTGGCAAGAGAGCAGCTAGAGGCTGCAGAGCGTATGATTTCAGTTACATTTGGTGTTGTAGGTGATCCTAGATTATTATTGACAGTAGCCCAGAAATTACATGCTGCTCATTATAATGCAATGAAAAGTATTTTATATTATGAAGTACATAATAATAAGATTCCGAAATTTGATGAGAATTTCGAACATATGTTTGCCTTGTTTCAAGCAAGAGCTGCAAGAAGGTATAGTTTACAAGAAGATTACACTCCTTTCATAAAACAATTAAATGGGATTATTCAAGGTCACAAAGATAGCCCAGTTGTTTTTGAGAGAAAAGGGAGTTATGTAATCTGTGATGAAGATTACAATATGGAACAAGTTTCACAGGAGAGACTACAAGAATATGTTAAGATGGGTAGAAAGTTCATAGAAGACGCAGAACGGATGGTAGTAGGACATGGAAGGAGAAACATTACACGATGCATATGAGGAATTAAAGCGCGTAGATCATTTGATTTATGTGAGTTTAAAATACACACGAACAGTTGATGTACTTAAAAATGTATTAGCCAGATTAATCACTTGTTTTGATTGTGTCTTGGATGCCATCTTAAAAAAAGCAGAGGATGAAAATAAAATCTTTGAAGCGGCAACAGCACCAAGAGCTAAAGTAAATGAAATTAAAGGATTATATCCAGACGACGAGAAATTGAATGCATTTTTGGATTTTTATTTATTATTAAGGGATTTAGATCAAGCAGAATATACAAAAAGTCAAGAATTCAGAAGACATGTTACTATGCATACACAATTGGAACCAGATAATATTGATGTGAATATTGATTTGGTAACAGAGTATTATCATCATTCAAAGGAATATTTAGAATACATTCAAACATTATTAGTTTAATTAGAAGGGGTGTGAATAGTTTTAAAGTGGGTAGGGTGTAAAATGACAAAATATGTAGCTATAATGTCTGCAAAAGGAGGAGTTGGTAAAACTGCTATAACTATAAACCTAACACAAGCATTAGTTGGTTTTGGTAGAAAAGCAATTGCAGTTGATGCTGATTTAACAGCCCCAAATGTTAGTGTTCAATTAGGTATGCCTCAATTAAATTGTACATTACATGATGTTCTTAAAGGCAGAGGTACTGTTCAAGATTGTATTTATCAGCATCCTTCTGGTATGCCAGTTATAGGAGGAAGATTAGCTTATGAGCTTAATGAAGAAGTTAATTATGAAAAATTTGTTAGCCTTCTTTCAGGATTAGAGAATCGGGTTGAGATAGTTCTTATTGATGCTCCTCCAGGTATGGGAAATGATGCAAGAACAGTTTTACAAGCAGTTGATAGTGTTATTGTTATTACAACTCCAGAACTACCTTCTGTAACAGATTCAAGAAAGACAATAAGATTGGCTAGAGATTTAGGTAAAGAAGTAATTGGTGTATTATTAAACGAAGTAAGAAATGAACAATATGAGATGACAAAAGAGAATGTAGAAGCATTCTTAGATACTAAAGTTATTGCAGTAGTACCTGATGATCCAGCTGTAAGAGTTGCAATATATAAGAATTATCCAGTAGTTTCTACTCATCCAGATTCTATGGCTTCAGTAGCTATTAAGAAATTAGCGGCCGGCTTGATTGGTGAAAGGTATGAGGCAAGGGCCCCTGAGCCAGATGTGAAAACAGTAAGAGAGAAAATATTAGAACATCTTGGTTTGAATGAATAGAGTAAGAAGCATGGTAAATGAAAATACTTAAATAATAGAATATTCTGTATTAGTAAAATGGTAAGAAAGAAGACTATGAAGAAAAGTTCTAAAGTAGTAAAGAAAAAGTCAAATATAGTCATAAAGAAACCAGTGAAATTAGAGTATGAACATAAAAGAAGAGATGTCGAATCTCATATGGATAAATTCCTATATGGTGTTTCTTTACTTATCTTAGTATTTTGTAATTTCTTAGGTGTATTGTTAATGTTACCTTTCTTGCTTGTTTTTGAAGGTACTCAACTTTATTTAGTAGTTGTTATGTTTGCAATTATTTTTGGCTTGTTATTTAATTATTTAATCATGGCATTATCTCATCTAGGAGATAAACATCATATTATTGCAGGCGTAGTAATTCCAATATTAGCAATTATTGATATTCTTGTAATGTTAGAATTAATGGAAATGCTTATTG
>CAZKVI010000068.1:0-2633 GCA_964556185.1 uncultured Methanosarcinales archaeon | reverse complement strand
ATCTGTAGAAGCACCTTTTGCAATCTTAAGAACTTTTTCTAATGGTTCAAGATGCATGATATTACATTTTCTTCTTCTTGTTAAACCATCAATTAGAACATAATTATTATCAAGAACATCAACAACTAATGTTTTTTTGCCAGCATCTCTACCAGCGATTTTTATACATAACCTTCCTATTTCAAATACCATTTTTTTCACCTACTGTCTCTCTTTTTTGTGCCTCACTGTTACCATATGGGCAAGAGACTATTCTTATTGTCTAAATTAGGCTTATTCTTGCCTTGCTTTTTCAATCATCAGAGCACGAGTACATGTAGTACATAAAACACCACCATAAGGTCTATCTGGCCTTTTAGCTGTTTTAGGCATGTTTTGCATTTCAGTAACCCTCTTTCTAGGTACACCTTGTAAAGGTTTACCACATCCACCACATTGTGGTTTAGAAGGCTTTCTTTTACTATAATGAAGTACAGTTTTTCCGCCGGGTGTCTTTTTGAAGACCCTTCTTTTTGTTCGTGATCTATGTTTTGGTGCAGGCATATTATTCACCTATTCTACGTAAGAATTATGGGGTATTTATAAAGGTTACTACTTAAGTAACCTATCTATTACATCCTTTTTAAAGCCAGATTTTAAGAGTTTTAAGCGTATTGCATGATCATCAAAGCCTTTTTTCCTTTCTTTTTTAACATAATCTACTAGTTCTTTTCTTGGATCTAAGACCCTATAAACTGTTTTCTTATCCCAACCTGCTTGTACAAGTGAAGATCTTATTTGGGAATCTGTAAATCCATCTTTATGTTCTTTCTCAATATATTCTTCTAATATATCTCCAGGCATTATAAATTTATTAATGTATTTTTTTGGCCAGCCAGCTATCAATAACTTATCTCTTATTGCTGTTGTTGAAAATCCTTTTTTCTTTTCTGCAATTATATATTTGTGTAATCTTCTTATTATTCTCTTTAATTTTGGATCTACAAATATAATTCTTCTAAAGTCTTTTTTGAGATTTGGTGGTAAGTAAGAGGTTGTTACAACTCTTGGTATTAATTGTCTTTGTGCTAATACCAATAAAGCAGCCAGGTCATAAGTTATTTTATATATTTGTGTAAATTGTTTGGCTTCATTTCTTTGAGAGTGTGATAATCTTATTGGTTCTAAATTATGTACTTCATGGTATTTGAAATAAACTGCATCAGGAACATGTATTTTTCTATATTTCTTAATTCCTCTTGATTCTATTAAATTCCTTATTGCTGTTTCATCACCATATGTTGTTGTTCGTATAAAGAAAAGTAAAGGTAATAAGAGTAATAAGAGTAACCATTTGTAACTATGGACAACAAAAGATCTTGTTTGTGTTACAACTCTTTCAATTGTTGTTGTTGGCTCTTGATCTGGTATTTTTTCTAAAAAGACCTTCTGTGAGAATGATCTTTCAAGCTCAGCTGTATTAACAATTACATTCATTGTAAATGGTTTTTTTAGAGTTGATGTTTTAAGTATTGCAACAAAGTAACCTGTTTCATCTGTTGTTAGTTCTGCTGAGTATTTTGGTGAAATACTAGTTAACCTAACTTCATTTGGTAGGTCTTCGATATCAACTGTTATATCTGTTAAATTTCCTGTTCCAGTATTCTTAATATATAACTCAACAGTTACTGTTGAATTATCTTTTATAAAAATAGGATCTAGTGAAGTTTCATTCTCTGTAGTTAGTAAGTCATTTATTACTAATTGTGTAAATACCATGTTGTAAATTAATGGTTCTGGTAACCAATCGTCGTCATCGTCATCGTCGTCATTATCTCCTCTACCGTCGTCATCGTCGTCATTATCTCCGTCATCGTCATCGTTATCTGCTTCGTCATCGTCTCCTGCATCATCGTCGTCATCGTCGTCATCGTCATCTCCACCTGGTAGGAATGTTTCTATAACTGTTACATTTGTAATATTAAATGCACTAAATCCTAATAAGTCTGTACAATTTGCATACATTTCTTTTATACCTGCATTATTCATACGAACTGTTCTATTTGCAGTTCCTGCAGACTCATTAATAGTCATTGCACCATCCAATGAACCTTGTATAAATAGATTACATGAATCAAGTGCAACATTATCACTAACATTTGCAAACATATTAGTTCGTGTACTTTGGTCTATACTTGTTGGGAATATTCTACTTACATTTGGTGGAGTTGTATCTATAATAAAGGAGAAGTTTGATGGAGCAAAGTTAGTATTTGATTCATTATCATATGCTAAACAATTCCAAGTATGGTTTCCATCTGGCATATTATTTTGAGGGTACACAAATCCATAAGATTGTTGTGGCATAATAAGTCCCCCAACTACAAAACCAAATGGCTGGTCTATATTGTGGTATAAATCAACCCTAGTTATCAATGTATTGTCTGAAGCATTACATCTAAAGAATGTACTATTTGTAGTGGTTCTATTATTATCTGCTGGATTTATTAGTGTTACAATTGGAAGTGAACCATTTACATAAAATTGTGTTAAAGCTAATGCTGAATTTCCTGCTAAATCTGTTCCCCTTACCCAAACTGTATAAGTTCCTTCTTTAGTTAAATTATTTGGTCCTAAGATTACATTAATAGAAT
>CAZKVI010000067.1:0-2641 GCA_964556185.1 uncultured Methanosarcinales archaeon | reverse complement strand
TTACAGGAAAGTTATGCCAGGAGATGATCTGTTAGTTTGAATATTTCTGTTGGTCTGTTGATAATGTTTAGTTATTAAAACCACAATCTATTTATACTTACAGATACTTAATTCTTTAATAAATTAAAATGAGGTGTTTATTATGGGATGTTTTGCTATACCTACTGCAGCAGCAGTTATTCATTATTTTATGAGAAAGAAAAAACCAGAATGGAAACATAATGCCCAACATAAATGGTTAAATTTATTATGGGCTGGTGGAGCTATCTTTGGGGTAGTTGATCATGCTTGGAATGGGGAATTATTTATGATAAGTCCTAATTTATTCTCTGATTTGATGTTAGGTGTTACAATTACTATTGTAATTTATTTAGCATGGTTGTATGTTGTGCATAGTTCTAAGGCAAAAGTTGCAACAGAAAATAGTATTCCAGTTAAGGCTGAGAAATAGTTTTTTATTTTCTTGATTCTTTCCAAAGGGCTTCAAAGTATTGATCAAATGCTTCTGTAACTTGTTTACTTCTTATCTTGAAGATCATTGGTTCTGGTCCCCAAATAACAATATTAGAAACATCTTTGTATAGATTAATTTGTAGAGGATTTTGGAAGCTCAAAGGTAAATATCTGATTTTTGCTGTTTTTGCAGTCATAGGAATAGGTTTAGTAGATTGTTGAAAAAGCATTCTTGCTTTTACTCCTTTCTTAACTCTTTCTTTATGAAATTGGGTAAAGAAACTTGTCTCTTCTTCGTTTCCACTTTCTCCATATGTTGCCCCAATTATTCTATATTCATCACCTTTTTTTAGTTCATTTAGCATTGTTCTCCATGCATTCCATAAACTTTGCCTACCTCTCATAAGCTCTACTTGGGTCTCTTGTGCTTTTTCATTATATATCTGTGTTAAATTTGGTAATATGTTTTGAATTTCATTTTGCAATTTATTAATTCTGTTTTCTTTTTCATTTAGATAATCAATAAGTGTGCTAGGATTCATGGGTGAGAAATGTTTTACACCACCTCTATCAAATTCACTAACCAATCCTTTTCCAATTAAACGATTCAATACTTGATAAACTTTAGAGGCTGAAATACCTGATTTTTGAGCAATAGGACCACTAGTGCTTTCTCCAAGCTTTAGCATTGATAAGTAAACTTGCTGTTCTCCTTCTGATAAACCTATTTCTCTTAGTACAACTTGTATGTTTTTCATATTAGGATATGGTAAATACTACTATTATATAAATTTTACCCCTTAGGGGGGCAAAAGGTTTTAAATATCATTAGATGTGACAACTCTTTTGGGGTGATGTTTTGGTAGTATAAAATGAAATTAATAATCCCAGATAACAATGATCCAGAATTATTAGATGCAGTCAAAAGATTGATGGAAAAAGAATCTCCTCATCAAATAATAGAAATATATGGAAAACTTACACCAAATACTTATTTAGGTTCTGGAAGAACCAATCTATGGGATTATGTTAGACCAAAAGCTTTGCAGAGAATATCACAATTTAGAAAATTAGGACTTGAATACGAATGGGCAATCAATGATATTATTCCAAGATTTGATTTTTTGAAAGACAGACCAAAGATAATTGAAGAACTTAAATGGATAGAAAAATCAGGAATAAAAAAAATCACTGTTGCAACTTATGGACTTGCAGAATTAGCAAAGAGATATTGCCCAAGCACTGAGGTAGTAGCTTCTTTTTATACTAATGTTGATTCTTTGAAAAGATTAAGACAATGGACTAAACTTGAGAATGTAACTACAATTGTTACAGGTGGTTCAACTTATAGAAATCTTCCATTGCTTGAAAGAATGGTTGAGGTAGCAGATAAAACAGGCACTAAGATAAGAGTAATTGCAAATCTAGGATGTATGTCAAACTGCATACAAGCAAGAGGACATGCAATAATAAAATCATATGCTTCAATAGATGCTCCATCATTGTACTGTAGACCTTTTACATATTATTGTATAAGACATCTTATGGAAAATCCAGAAGAATTTCTTCAACTTCCAATAATAAGACCTGAAGATTTAGATGCATATGAAGCAATAGGAGTTGATTCTGTCAAGATAGTAGATAGATCTCATTCTACTCCATGGATTAAAAAAGTTGTAGGTCATTATCTAGATGGTTCGTATGATGGGAATATATTAGACTTAACTTCTAACTTCTCACCTTTTTGTATAGAGTCTATATCTGGTGAAGAACTAAATGCTATAGATACAGATGAAGTTAGAAGTTCAAGAGCAGGCATTAGAGAATACAGACGAATATTACCTCAACTTTTAGGAGTTAGTATTGATCCTGATTATGACTTTCTATCATGTAATACTAATTGCGATTATTGTGATGGTTGCCCAGATCCATCTGCAGTATCCTTTGATAATGAAAGAAGAGAGATTGTTTTAAAACAATTGAAAGAGTTAGAGGATAAGTATTTCTTTAAGTGATCTAGTTTACCCATTACTAATGGATAAAAACAGTCATTTTTACCCATTGGCAACGGATAAAATCATAATTTAGTTGGGTGACTACAAAAACAAGCAAATGTAGACACCTAATGGAATTTTAAATAAAAATGTAGTCACCTAATTTTTTTGTATAGAAAATATAGCCCCGCCCG
>CAZKVI010000066.1:0-2719 GCA_964556185.1 uncultured Methanosarcinales archaeon | reverse complement strand
ATTAAGTCTAGTCTAGTTCTTAATAAACTAGCTAAAGATCTTCCTAAGTTTCTTTTACCATTGCCTTCTCCATGTTGTGTTACATATTGCGCAGCAGTAAGTGTGATATCAGCAGCTCTGTCATATAATGCAGGATCAATTTCATGTGTTTCAATAGATTTAGTTGCGACAGTTCCAGCTTTAAGTAAATGACCAAGAGCTTCTTGCCAGTGAGTTCTAACAACTAATTCACTTTGGTCTTGATCAACAGCGAATCCCAATTCAGTAGAAGAAGTATCATACCTTTGAAGAGATTTATCAATAGCTCTTTTTTCTCTTCCTGCTTTAGTTAATAATCCACCTAACCCCATTTTTATTGACACCCCTTATTGCCTATATTAAACTGGCTCCACATCAATATTTAGGGAAGTACTACTATATAAACCTTTCGGTATTTTAGCCACTCTAAGGTGGTAAAAGAGAGGTAGTTTATAAAGGAATGTGAAGATTAAGTTTAAAAACAGACAGTTATTCAATCAATTTGCTTATAGTGTGCCTGTAGCCTAGTCTGGCAACTGGTTAACAGTTGGATAAATAGGGCGACAGCCTCCTAATGCCAATATTGGCTGTAGAGAGCTGTAGACCGGGGGTTCGAATCCCCCCTGGCACGTATGATTAAGGAAAAACCAGAGGATTTCATAGTAAAGGAAATCATGGACTTAGCTCTAGATGAATCTGGGGAATATGCTTACTATGAGTTAACTAAGACAAACTTAACTCAAGAGCAAGCTTTCAGAGTTATTTGTGATTGTTTGAAGATCAAAAGAAAGTTCCTTAATTTTGCTGGAACTAAAGATAAGAAAGCAATTACAACTCAATATATTTCAATATCAAAAGGACCTAAAAAAGACTTTGAATTTGAAAATGTAAAGTTAAAATATCTGGGTCAAGGTAAGGAACGTATTTCTCTAGGGCAATTGAAAGGTAATTCTTTTGAAATTGTTGTGAAAACAGATAAAAAACCAAGAAATGTTTCTTTTGTTCCGAATTATTTTGATGATCAAAGGTTTGGAATGAATAAAAACAATCATATTATTGGGAAATTGTTGATTCAAAAGAAGTTTAAGGATGCTGTTGAGCTAATTAGAGAGACTCAAGAGGTTGTTGACGAATATTTGCAAAATAATTCTAGTGATTTCATTGGTGCAATTAGGAAATTGCCAAGAAAGTTAATACAAATGTATGTTCATGCTTATCAATCTTATTTGTTTAATGAATTATTGAAAAAAGAATTGATGAATGAAGAATATTTCGAAGTTGAATATGCTGTTGGTTCTTTGTTCTTTCCAAAGAATGAGTTTGATGAACTCAATGGGATTGATGAAACTAAAAAAACATTTCCTTTGATTGGATTTGGTACAGAATCTGATGTTGAAAAAGTATTAGTAGATGAAGGAATTAATTTACGTGATTTTATAATGAAACAAATTCCAGAGTTAAGTTCAGAAGGTGCTGAAAGAAATGCTTTTGTTGAAGTGAAAGATTTAAAGATTAAAGATATTAATGAAGGATATGTTGTTTGTTTTTCTTTACCAGCTGGTTCTTATGCTACTATTGTGATTAAGGCTATGTTCTTTGAGTAAATTTTATAAACATCTCAAAAATACACTATTTATGACAGTATGTGATATGTGTGGGAAAAGTGGATACTTAGTTATTGCAGAGATTGAAGGTGCAGATTTAACTATTTGCAAAAACTGTGCAAAATATGGTAAGAATGTTAGGAAAATTCCTAAACCATTGCCAAAGATTGAGATAAAAAAAGTAGAAAAGCCTTCTTTGCCTGATAAAGAAGTTGTTTTATACATTGTTTCTGATTATTCTAAGAAAATAAAAGAAGCAAGAGAAAAATTAGGATTAAAACAAGAAGCTTTAGCTAAGAAATTAGCAGAAAGAGAATCTTTAATTCAAAAGATGGAATGTGGGAATTTTGAACCTTCTATGAGGCTTGCAAGGAAATTAGAAAATCATCTTGGAATTATATTAATTAAACAACATGAAGAAGAAAAACAAAAGTTTGGAAAGACTAAACTTGGTTCTATGACTATTGGTGATATGATTAAAGTAAAGAAAAGGAAATAACTATTTTTTACTTTTGTTCATTCTGTCTGTAATTTCTTTTTCAGCCATTGCTCCAACAATAACTAAAACTACAATAATCCATAAAATATAGAAGAAAACCATAATCATTGGTCTTTCAGGGCTTGTTTTAACAGCATTTACAAAGTCTCCAGTTGCTTCTGTAGCTTGTCCAGCAAATGTAGCCATTCCTGTTGCAGTATTTGCAGATGTATGTGCTACAAAACTTAATCCATAAACTGCAAAGAAACATAAAACAAAGATTGTTAGGGCAGCAGTAAGCTTTCTATGTGTGGCTTTATGATTCCTACTTTTATTTGGTCCAGTATACCGAAGTATTAATGCCTCTAAGTCAAGCTCTCGTTGCATAGTTAAATTCTGGAAGAACTCATATATAAAGTTTTTTAAGGACAAATTACCATCGGTTCAGCTCATGAAGTTAAATCAAAGAGTGGCACCTCCCCGTAAGGGACATGCCCCTCCACTTTCTAAGTATAATTATATGGAGCTTCATGTATTGATGCTAACTTAATTCAAGATGCTAATTATGCTTTAACTTTTTTCAGAATCTCTGTTATTGCATCGTCTGGTTTCATTCCTT
>CAZKVI010000065.1:317-2771 GCA_964556185.1 uncultured Methanosarcinales archaeon | reverse complement strand
GACTGAGTGCAGTAATTATAAGGTTGAAGTTATTATTAAAGTTTTTGGTTAGAAAAGGAATGCGCCGGGCGGGATTTGAACCCACGTCAACGGCTTGGAAGGCCGCGATCCTTTGTAGCAACCAGTTAATACAGGCTGTAGCCACTAGACTACCGGCGCATAGAATCTGTAGAATTGTAGAGTATTTATAAAATTAACGCAAAAGCATATAAGAGAATAAGCATTCCCAAGCTAAATGGGGGAGCCAATAGACTTATATTTAGGATTTGATGAAGGGTTTTTTGATGATGAAGCTGAAGATGCTACTGGAAGATATAGAGCATTATTAGAAGAACATAGAGTAACCTTAAATGCAGTATTAAATAATGAACAAGGTCCCGAAGCACTTGGAAAAGATTTCTATAGAAGATTAGATGAATTGATAGGACCTGAAAAACGGCACAGCTAGTTCTTAAGAAAACCTAAAGATCGGAGAGTTACAGTTGATATGCTTTGTGAAGCAGCAGGTATTCCTGATCATGAAAATAAAATGCGTCTTTATGGGTATATTGAATTACATTTGAATAGATTAGTTTTCCCTGATAGATATATTCGGAATATTGTCAAGTTGACAGAATTAGGTGATCTTGAAATACAAAATTCAACATGTGAAGCTTATGGAAAAGCCTTAGTACATTATGCTGTTTCAACTGCTACAGAAGAAGAAGTAAAAGAAGTTCAACATATAATTGGTAGGGATGGTGATGGTGTAGTTATGTTTTGGACACTTACCCCTTATATTTATCATGATTTAACACAAAGAGGTTGCTCTCCTGAAGAAGCAGTGAGAAGAATATTTGATTGGACAAGAGAAGGTTGTGAAAGTAAATATGAAATGCAGATCAAAGGTGAACATAATAGATTTAGATATGTTCGAGAATATGAACCTATGCTACCTTTTAAATTAAGAATATTAGGTTATGATGAAAGAATGCCTTCGCATTTAATGTCAAGATTGCTTTCTAAAACAATTGCAAGACATTTAGAATAATTATTCTATCTTGCCAATTCTTCTCTCATGTCTTTCATCGCCTGAGAAAGGTGTAGATAACCATACATCCACTATTTCTAGAGCTAGATTATTATCTATTGTTCTCTCTCCAAGACATAAAACATTTGCATTGTTGTGTTGTCTGGATAATTTGGCAGTGTTTACATCATGGCAGAGTGCTGCTCTGATTCCATTGACTTTATTGGCTGCCATACTCATTCCAATTCCAGAACCACAAACTAGAATTCCTTTTTCGCATTCATTAGAACTTACTGCATTTGCTACTTGTTTTGCAAATTCCGGATAATCACAACTTTCTTGTGTTTTGCAACCAAAATCTTTGTATTCAATATCTTTTTCTCTTAGAAATTCTTTGATTTTTTCTTTTAAAACATAACCACCATGATCAGAACCAATTGCTATCATTTATTCGCACCTCATTTTATCCATAACTTCTTTGTAATCATCTTTTCCAAGAACACCAGAACCAGAAACTAAAATATCTGCTCCTACGTTGATAACTTTGTAAGCATTGTCTGCTTTAATTCCGCCATCTACTTGGATTAATGTTTGTAGATTGTTATTTTTAATGTATTCTTTTAATTGTCTTATTTTTTCTATTGAATTTTCAATAAAACCTTGACCACATTTTCCAGGATAGACACTCATTACTAAAACCATATAGCAATCTTTCAATAATGGAAGAACTTTTTCTATTTCAGTGTCTGGATTAATAGAAATTCCTGGTTTTTTATTAGCTAATTTAATTTTGTTTAATAATTCTGGAATATTTCCTTGTGATTCAATGTGTAATGTAATAATATCAGCACCTGCTTCAATAAATTGATCAACATAATCTTCTGGTTTTGTAACCATTAAATGTGCATCTAAAGTTATGTTTGTTAATGCTCTTATTCTTTTTGTTACATTTGGATCTAGGTATTCTGTTTTTGCTTCAACAAAATCTCCATCCATTACATCAATATGTATCATATCTGCACCAGCTGCTTCTAGAGCTTTGACTTCAGTATCTAGCTCTTCGAACTTCGCTGCTAGAATTGATGGTGCTATTTGTGTCATAATAAGTTAGAATAATGATTTATATATAAAGGTTATTGGGAAATATTTAAATAAGAATAAATCTATGGATTTAATTATGACTGGTCCATTTATAATAACAGGTTCTGTATATAAGTTGATATTAGGATTAAGTATGGTATATGTTGGGATTCCATTAGTTATCTTAAGTGGTTTATTATATACATTGTTTTATTTTCTAAAAAAAGAAAAGCCCAAGAATATTTTCAAGGTCTTGTTCTTCATATTCCTGGGGCTGGAATTGATATTAATTATATTGTATTATGTGTTCTAACATTAGGAAATATTTAAATAAGAATATATCCATGGAATTATTTATTATACTT
>CAZKVI010000065.1:0-291 GCA_964556185.1 uncultured Methanosarcinales archaeon | reverse complement strand
GTAATTGGTTTAGTAGTATTGGTGATGAATTCTGGTGGAAGTTCATTAGAATTAGGAACAGATGATTTGACAGGGGAAGCATATACTGGTGCTACAAGAGTGGAAGGGAAATATGATGCACTAACAACAACATCGAGTACCACCTTAGACGAAAGTGATACAATTACATTAGCTAGTCAATCTACTTATGATTGTTTTACATGTGTTGATACAATCGTTAATGGTTTTCGTTCGAATGCATTTGGTTCTGAAACTGTTGCCAACGGAGACTATTCAACTGCAATGGGGATG
>CAZKVI010000064.1:0-2771 GCA_964556185.1 uncultured Methanosarcinales archaeon | reverse complement strand
AACATTTTTGAGTAACTTTATATAAAATATAAGGCTTAACAATATAAACTAGACTATCTTTCTATATATTATGGATGAGGAACATGACATTTCTGAGATAAGTGAAAAGACTGAAGAAAAATCAGCAAAGGCTCCTGAAGCGCCAGCTTCTACAAAAGAATTAGAAGAAAAAGTAGAAAAAGCTCCAAAAGAAAAAGAACCTGAACAAAAGGTAATTCTAGAACCACATAGTAGATTTATAGCTATGGCTGCTTACACTGTTAATAGAGTAGAACCTGAAAAAGTAGAAATTCCAATACATATTGATATGAAAAAAGCAGAAGAGGATTATAATTCTATAGATTACATGGTAATTGATTTCAATAGAAGAAATGGCTATTTACATCCATCTAGTGTTGTTTAATTCTAAATATACTAAACGCAGAAAATAATCGAATATTACTTTATGCGTTTGTATATACAAAAGCAATAATTTGTTCGAAAATTAATTGCTTTTAGTATAACTTTAAATAATAGTCAGTTCTTTGAAAAGAAGTAATGAACTCATTATTTATTCAAGAATTTGGAATTTTACTAATAATAGTAATTATAATTTCCTTTCTAATCAAGATATTAAGGCAGCCAATTATAATTGGATATGTAATCGCTGGCTTATTATTCTCTTTTGTTATTCCTAGTGTTAGTTCAAGTGGCGAGCAAATAATAATATTATCAGAATTAGGTATAACTTTCTTATTATTCCTTATGGGATTGGAATTTAATTTCAAAAACCTAAAATATCTAGGTAAAGATATACTCATTGTAGCAGCATTACAAACGATTGTTTTCTTTTTTATAGGCCTTGGAGCTGCTTCTTTATTTGGGTTTGCTATAAAAGAATGCGCTTATTTTGCTGCTTTATTCATGTTTAGCAGTACATTACTTGTAGCTAAATGGGTTGAAGATAAAAAAGAAACAGGCACACTTCATGGTAAACTAATCCTAGGTACACTTATAGTCCAAGACGTAATTGCTATCCTAACCTTAACTACACTTAATGTAGTCCATGAGTATTCTCTTATGAAAATAATATCTATCCCATTAGGAGGAATAGCATTATTATTAATTGCATTTATCTTTGCAAAGTATTTATTAAATCGTGTTTTAAAAACAGCAGTAAGATATCCAGAATTATTTTTCATATTTAGTTTAGGAATATGCTTCTTTTTTGTTATTATAGCACCTTATCTTGGATACTCAACAACAATTGGTGCATTTATCGCAGGAATAGTCTTAGCTAACACAATGTATAAAAATGATGTTTACACTAGACTTAAATCATTTATAATATTCTTTAACATGCTTTTCTTTGTAGGCCTCGGCTTTCAAATGAGATTACAAATGAATTCCAATATAATCTTACTATTAATCCTTTTCTCAGCAATGGCTCTATTAATAAAACCAATAATAATCTACATTACTCTAAGAATTAGAAATTATGATATGAAATCCTCATTAATTACAGGATTAAGTCTTGCTCAATTTAGTGAATTTGGCTTAATAATAATTGCAAGCGGTGCAGCTGCTGGAGCAATATCTAATGACATAAAAACTATGGCAATTATATTAATTATACTTACAATGATGCTTTCTTCATATTTTATAAAATATGATAAGAACATCTTCAAATGGAGTGAAAAATATTTACTAATGGTAGATGGAATCTTTCCAAATAGAAAAGCAAAAGCAGGCATAGCTAAATTAAATAAAATGAAATACAACATCATTTTCTTTGGTTATTATTACATAAGCAAAGAATTACTTGCAAAACTAAATAATTTAAACAAGAAAATACTTGTCGTCGACAATGATCCTGCCCATATAAGATTACTAAAAAAAGAAGGTACACAATACAGCTATAACTCAATTAGTAATCCAGAATTCTTTGAAAAACTTAATTTTAAAGAAGTTGGCCTAATTGTCTCAAGTCTTACTGATTTAGAAGACAATAAGATGATAATAAGGCAACTTAAACAAAGCAATCCAAATGCTACTGCAATTGTTACAGCTAGAAGCCTTAAACATTCCTTGGATTTATACAATAATGATGCAGATTATGTTATTTATCCATCTTATCTAAATGAGCAAAGAGTTTCTGTGTTAATTGAAGACTATACAATGGATATAAACAAAGTTATTTCTAAGAAAATAGGAGATTTAACTAAATTCAAAGCTATGGATAGAAAAAGAAAAGAAACAAATGGTTCAAATAACTTTGATATTAATTCTTTTATTGGAAAAATCTCAAAAACAAAGAAATCAGTTAGAAAATATAAAGATAATATCATAAATAAATGCAAAGAAGTCCATAAGAAAAAAATACGACGCAAATATGGTTAATGCTTTGTTTTATTTCTTCCTCTTTTCTCAACAACATCTAATCTTTTAAGAACTTCATCATCATTATATTCTTTCTTAATTATCTCAAAGCATTCTTCCCAGACAGTATGATGCTTTGATTCTAAAGCTTGCCTTAACAAATGCAAATCAACTGCTTTATCTTCGACTTTTGTAGAATGAAAACTCAATCCAAAGTCAATAAAATAAAGTTTGCTATTGAAAATCATATTAGAAGTTGTTAAGTCACCATGAACTATTCCATTATCATGCAAAAGCTTAATTTTCTTAGCAATTTCCTTAGATAACTCTTTGTAATCAACATTCTCAAGAACATCTCTAACTTTCTCTCCTTTAATATACTCCATTTCAATTATGCTCTTATTATCAGTCTT
>CAZKVI010000063.1:0-2799 GCA_964556185.1 uncultured Methanosarcinales archaeon | reverse complement strand
TAAAACTCTGTTTTATACCCATCTTGCGTTTGCGTGTCAACCGAGCGTAACCAGTTGCCAGGCTATACTACAGGGACATATTAACCAAGAATTATCTTCAATTTATATATCTTTTTTCTTAAATCTTTGCATATATGTTCTAAAAGCTTCAATTTTCTGTTTACGTTTCTCATTCAGAGAATTCATCTTCTCACCAATTGCTGCTTTTTTATTCTTAATACCTTCACCAAGTTTACTTCCATTCAACTTCTCACCAACTACTGGTCCTAAAAACCTTCCGTGTTTTGTAGCCATTGTTGAATATGGATAAATTCTTGTTGGTATTCCCATTTCTTTACCAGAAACAAAAGTTTTTTTAGAACAAACAGCATCTAAAAATTCTTCAACAGTAGAAGCTTCTGCATATGTTGCAACAGAACCTAAACAAGCTAAAACATGTCCATCACTTCCTGCAGTCATTCCTTTTCCAAGCTCTTTATTCCATTCAATAGCTCTTGTATTCATTTTACGTAAATTCTGCCCACATAAAACTTCAACAGCATTAATATTTTTCAAAACAGTACTAGGAATCTCCTCATTAATCACCTTATCTCCAAAACTATATCTTGTTGGTTTAGCCATTGGGTGTGCAGGTGCAATAACTGCATTATATTTCTCTCCAGAATTAATCAATTCCTCAGCAGTCTTACTTACTGCCATATAAGGATTTTTACCTCTAAACTTCTCAACTTCATTCTCAAAAAACGAAACCATAGAACTTTTATCATAAAAATAAAACAAAACATGTGCTCCTTCTTTTGTTGTAATTTCTGTAGCAGGAATAACCATTACATCATCTTGTTTTTGTGCAATCAAACTCCCTTTAATTTCATTATGGTCAGATATTGCAACACCAATTCCTAACTTATTAGCTTTTTTCAAAATATTACTAACTCTAGTAAAACAATCAGAATACCTAGAATGAAGATGCATGTCAACTGCATTAAAACCTTGTAATTTCAATATTTTACAATTTGGTTTCTCAAATTTAACTTCTTCCATTTTTATTAGAAAACCTCATTGAATTTATAATACTTACTCTAATAAACCAATTTTCTCTAGTTTATAATATAAATCCTCAATATCAACTTTAGCAGAAATCAACTTCCAATCTAAGTCTTTGATTAAATGAGCCATACCTGCTAATATTGCTTCTTCTGTTACAATTCCTACTATATTACCAGAAGATTCAACAGGAAATTGTTTAATTCCTCTAGATTTCATTAAATCATACAAAGGCACGAAATCAGCCTCTACAGGCAGGCAAATGGGCTTTTTAGTCATTATCTCACTTGCTTTTATTTTAGAACCATCAATATTCTTCACAAATACCTTTCTCAATATGTCATTCTCAGTTATCATTCCAATAGCATTCTTTTTCTCCATAACAATAGCATATCTAGACTTATGTTTAGTCATTAATCTACCTACTTTAAGAACATCCATATTCTTTGAAATACTAACAAATTTCTTACTAAGTATCTCCCCCACTGTCCTTTTTTGCTTTTTCACAGTATTTTACATCAATTCACCATATATAAATTTATGCAATCACTTAGTTATAAAAACAGCATTTTTAGCCAAAATTTAGATAATATTTATATATGTGATATACTATGAGATATATATAAAGTATAATTTTTCCTAAAATAGCGAGGTGGATGATATGACCAATGGAAGATGCATGAAATGTAGAAAAGAAGTAACAATGAAAGAAGAAAAAGAAGTTGTTACAAAAAACGGCATGAAAATGGCAAAAGGTAAATGCCCTGAATGCGGTACAACAGTTTGTAGAATGCTAGGAAAAGCGTAAACTTTTCCTTTATTTTTACTTTTAATTAGTACATAGCTTACGTGTTAAAACCGAAAGCTTTATATACTACTTCTTAATCCTATTTTTAAAGGTAACTATTTTGCACGTGAGATTTACTGGGGGATAAGGTAAATTAGGTCTCTAGAGACCGGGGGAAGTCAAAATGGCTGATAATGCTCAATATGTAAAAAAATGCCCAGAGTGTGGCGGTATCAACTTATTCTGGAACAAAGACAAAGGAGAAGTCATCTGTAAAGATTGCGGACTAGTTGTTGAAGAAAAAATGGTCGATTTTGGCCAAGAATGGAGAGAATTCGACAGTGAAACAGCTGCTAGACGTAGAAGAACAGGAGCTCCAATGACTTATACTCAATATGATAGAGGTCTTGGAACTGAAGTAGGTAGAAAAGCAGACTTATACCAATTAGGTGGAAGAGACAGAAACAAATTCTTCAGATTAAGAAAATGGCAATATAGAATTTCAACAGCAATTGAAAGAAACTTAAAACTTGCTTTAGCAGAATTAAAAAGAGTTTCATCTTTCTTAAAATTACCAGAATCTGTAGAAGAAGAATCTGCAAGAATCTATACTTTAGCTGTTCAAAGAGGTTTAGTTAGAGGACGTTCAATGGAAAGTGTTGTAGCAGGTGCATTATATGCAGCTTGTAGAAGACATGATGTTCCAAGAACACTTGATGAACTTTCAGAAGCTTCTGGAATAGAGAAAAAAGAAATTGGAAGAACATATAGATTCGTAACAAGAGAATTAGGTATTACAATTCTACCTTCAAATCCAGCTGATTACATTGCAAGATTTGCATCTGCTCTAAAATTAAGTGCAGAAACACAATCTAGAGCAATTGAAATCCTTGAACAAGCACAAAAAGCTGAGAGCACACAAATTGATTAACTGGGAACTCTTCGGGAAATCCTTCAATAATCCATAC
>CAZKVI010000062.1:0-2991 GCA_964556185.1 uncultured Methanosarcinales archaeon | reverse complement strand
ACTTTACCCATTGTACTAATAAGTAAGGTCTTTCCAAGACCTGGGTAACTCTCAAGTAATGCATGAGAATCGCATAGCATTGTAACAAGAACATGTTCAATTACTTCGTCTTGACCAATAATTACCTTGCCAATTTCTTTTTTGATTGTTTCAAAAGTATGTTTTAATTTTTCAATTTGTAAAGCCAATGTTATCCCTCCAAGCTTCTAATTTTACTAAAGTAGTTTCTTATATAAATTCTTTTCTTTTTTGACATGCTTTCTTCAAAAGAAACATCTGATGATGTAAAAACTTCTTGCGGCATCATGTTGAGCAGCTCCTGTTCAGTGATACTTCTTAATTCCATCTGGTTAGTGATGTCCATTAATTCAGAATCTGCATTTAAATCTTCAATATTTATATTTCTTCCAAGAAGACTATCAGGTATGTGGCCACGTAAAAGATTTTCTTTTAAATTAAATCTAAAACTTGCATCTTCTAAAAAATTAGCCATATCAAATATTTGTAAATGAAATAATGCAACAATTAAGATTAAGAAACACATTAAACTAATATATCCAAGTTTTACAAGAAAATTCTTGACATTAAAAAAAGAAGAAACTCTTATGTTTCTAAGACTATTCATTAAAGAAGCTTGTAGCCACATAACCATAAAATTCTCTTTACCTAATGAATCTGCTGCTGTTCTCAATCTTTCATGTAATACAGGATGACTGCTTTCTACATCACGAAGAGTTTTTTTGCTAATATCTTCATAAGCTCTTTTTATGAAATATAAAAATGCAGGTATGCTTGCAATTAATATTGGGTAGAAATTGAATAAAGATAAAACCAAAAAGAGAATAAGAAATACTAAGAGAGCATCAAATAGAACATTAACTAGTATTGCTATGTTTCTAATTGCGTCAAGTTCTCTTAATGCTTTTTTAAAATCCATCTTATGAGATCTCCTTTAATTCATCTACGTTGTCTTGTAATTTTTCGAATTCATCGTCAAGGACTTCACCAATACAACTTACAACAGTACAGTCTTCTAAAGCATCCTCTAATTCACTAAGTTTCTCATTTACTGAATCTGCTTTATCTTCATAATCATTTATTGTATCTTGTAGGTCTGCTTTATCACCTTGACAGTCTTCTAAGTTGTTTTCAGCATCATCAACTTCATCTTCTAGGAAATCAATTCTAGCTTCTGCATCATCTAAATCTGTTAAAGTGTCTTCTAATACAGTCTCAGTCTCTACAAATAATTCATTAAATTCTTCTTGGACTTCTTCTTGTAATCCTTTTGTTTCATTAACATCTTCTTCTAATTCACTTAAGTCATCCATACATACAGTTAAATCAGCTGATGTGAGAGTTAAATTAGTGGTTGTTTCTTTTAGCTCATCAGATATTTCTTCGCATTTCCCAACTACTAATGAAGCACTGCTTTGGTAAAATAATGTTAAGCCAACAATAGCTCCTATAGCTATTAACACCAAAATCACTAATTTCAAATCAAAGTCTTGTTTTAGTATCATTTTTATCATCTCTTTTTCTATAATTTTTTAATTATTCTTTTTATCTGTATTTCATGCTTTTTCTTTGTTCAATCATTCTTCTAATTAAAACTTCAAATAGGAATATTACAACAGCTGCACCTAATAACCACCAATCAATTGATATTTTTTTGTTGATAGATAGTTCAGCGTCTGCTTTTACTTTTTCAATTATTTGTTCTATTTTTTCTTCAGGGAACATAAGACCACCAGTCTCTTTAGTTAAATGATCAAGGATTTCTTCACTATACCCAACAAATTGGTATTCTGCATCATAATTTACTGCGAATGGTGTTCCAAGAATCTCATCAAAACCAACTACTGTAGGTGCTAAAGAACATTCATAATAATCACCTGTGTCTAATAAACTACACCTGCTTGTTTCAGGCATTGTTCCTTTGTGTTGGACTAGGATTTCTTCATTTATTGTAGTATCTTCAATATATGTATATTCATCTCTTTTTCTGTTTGGATCACCAATTGCCCAATCAATAACTCTACTTACCATGTAAATATTTCTTTCTTTGAAAATATCTCCTGCCCAAAACTCTCCATCATCTGTTGATACAACACATACTTTATTATAGCTGTTTGTAGTTACAATAGGAATGCCTGTACCTGTACTAATTAAAACTCTTGCAGATGGCATTGCAACTACATCATTGAATCCAGATACTTTTGCATTTATATCAAGTTCATGTGTGATAAAATGATTGTTATTAGTTATAATAAGTTGTTTTTCAAATAAGAAATTAAGATCTCTATGACTAGTTACATACATTCCTCTTCCAAGACTAGCAATTTCTTTCCTACGTATACTTAAAACATCATCATCTAGTTTTGTGTTGTAAAAAGAATAACTGTGGACTCTTACACCCATATCATTAAGTTGCTGTAATTTCTCTTTTGCTTTAATATAATAATTGTCATGGATGTTTCCATCTGTTATTACAATAATATTATTGTTTCCTTCTACCTCATCAAATACTTCAATTGCTTCAGCAAGGCCTGTACTTAGATCAGCTGGTCTTAGCCATACTACATGATCAATTTCTGTAACATCTTGGAAGTTTTCCATTGCGTCTTTCATTTCTTGTACTTCACTTATTGGAGAAATAGGATATATTTCATGGGATTTATATGAGAAATCATAAATACCTACATTAACTTCTTCTTTTCTTTCTTGTAATATATCTAAGAGATCATAAGCAATCAGTTCTTCATCAGTAATAGGTTTTGAAATAATACCTGAGCTATCAAATAATATTATAAAATTAAATAATGCAGTGTTTTCTTCTGTTTCTCCTGAGACAACAGGTAATAATAAATCTATATTAGAAGGCCCTAAAAATGAATTCATTCCTCCCCAAACAACTAGACCATCTCCATTGTCAATAGAGTTTTCTAAAGTAATGCTTTGTTGTTCAGTTATACTATGCATTCTATCATT
>CAZKVI010000061.1:0-3225 GCA_964556185.1 uncultured Methanosarcinales archaeon | reverse complement strand
ATTACTCATGGGATCGGTCTCATTTTCAGAATTTCCTTGATTTGAATCGTTTTGACGTTATTTCTTGGCACTATGTTGGTTTTCATTTTCCTGGTTATTTTTCAGACACAGGAACTTTTGAACGTCTAGATAAAGTAAAAAGACATTTAGCAGAAGGTAAATTCCAATGAATAAAACTATTTTCCGAGCATACGATATTAGAGGTATTGCAGACACAGACTTAGACGACAATACTGTAGAAAACATTGGAAAAGCATACGGAACTTTAATGCAAGGTAAAGAAGTAGTTATCGGAATGGATAACAGAAAAAGTTCTCCAAGAATTAAATCTGCCTTAATTAAAGGATTAATGTCAACAGGTTGTAAAATAATTGACATTGGCACAACAATCACACCAATTTTTTATTTTGCAAGATTTTATTATAATATTGAAGGCGGAATTATGATTACTGCTTCACACAACCCTGCACAATTTAATGGTTTCAAAATTTGCAAAGGAAAACACACAATGTTTGGAGAAGATATCCAAAAATTAGCAGACATTGCAGAATCTAATCAATTTATTCAAGGCCCTGGTTCTATAGAAGAAAAAGATGTTTTTCCAGAATATTTGGAAATGCTTAAACAAAAAATTCAATTAAAAAAGAAATTTAAAATTGTAATTGATTGTGGTAATGGAACAGCTTCTTTATTTGCACAAAAAGCATTTGAAAATTGGGATTGTGAAGTAATTCCATTGTACTGCGAATCTAATCCAGATTTCCCAAACCATCAACCAGATCCTGTAAAAGAAAAAAATATGATAGACCTAATTGCAAAAGTTAAAGAAAATAATGCAGACCTAGGAATTGGTTTTGATGGAGACGGAGACAGAATTGGTGCTGTCGACAATAAAGGAAATATTAGATGGGGAGACGAACTTTTAGTCTTATTCTTCAGAGAAATGCTTGCAAAAAATCCTGGAGAAAAATGTATTATTGAAGTAAAATGTTCACAATCTTTAGTTGATGATGCAAAAGCACACACAGGCAAAATTATTTTTTACAAAACAGGACATTCTTTAATTAAAGATAAAATGTTAAAAGAAAATGCATTGCTAACAGGAGAAATGTCTGGTCATATGTTTTTTAGAGATGAATTTTATGGAGCAGATGATGCATTTTATGCTACTGGAAGATTATTAAGAATTTTAGACAACACAGACAAAACTTTTGTAGAACTTTTTGAAGATGTTCCAAAATATTTTGCAACACCAGAACTAAGACCTTATTGCGCAGACGAAAAAAAGTTTGAAATTGTAAAAGAACTTGTTCCATATTTCAAAGAAAAGTATGATGTTATTGATGTAGATGGAGCAAGGGTTTTATTTGACAATGGTTGGGGATTAATCAGAGTTTCTAACACACAACCTGCATTAATTGTAAGATGCGAAGGCAGAACACCAAAAGACTTAGAAGAAATAAAAGATATTATTTTCTCAAAACTCAAAGAATACCCTGAAGTAGATTTTGAAAAAGAAGAGTAAATAAGTAATGGGCAGTTCAGCTTTTGATGTTTTAATCTATAGTTGGGGTTCCCCGTAAGGGACAACCCCCTTCCCAACTACATATAAACTTCGAAGAGCTTCACAAAGCAAGCCATTAATTATTTACAACCAAGAGTAAAGCTTAAATACTTCTTATCCAATAAATTAACACATGCATAAAAAACTAACAATATTATTAGTAATATTAATCTCCAGTTTCTTAATTCTAAATGCTTGCGATATGATTCTTACTCATCCAGATGAAGTTTTTGATGAAAAAGAAACAAAAACAGAAGATGATACTGAACAAGAAACAGATATTGAACCAGAAGATATAGAAATAGATCAAACAGTAACACAAGACACTACCACAACACAAAATACAACAACTAATAACGACACAATAGATAATGGAACACAAGATATCTTCAATACTACTTTTGTAACAGAATACGAAACCATTGAAGTAGATGACTTAGACTTAGCAAGAGATGAACTTTACACTACTGTAAATACAATGGATGAAGACATTGAAGAATATCTTCTCGAATCTCTAGAACTAGAAGACCAATTAGAAGCAACTGATAGTGATGATGACCTAGAAGACTTATTAGATGAAATTCAATTAACTTTAAACTCAGCCTCAGATGATATTGAACCTTATTATATGTATATTACAGAACTTTCATCAGATGAAGAATACACACAATATTATTATGATATAATGGATATGCGAGATGTTCTAGATGAATATATTAATTCTACAATAGAAATTGATTTTACAATAGTAGAAGATGCACTTGTTGAATTAGAAGCAGACTCAGATGAAGATGAAGTTTGTGATTATTATGATGAATGTGAAGGTTATGATGATTCTGAAGATGAAGATAATGACGACACACCAGATGGTTGTGATTATGATGGTTTTACATGTGATGATGATGAAGAATGCGATGACAGCAATGATTACACTCTAGACTTATGCGAAGAAAATGCCTGCGCTTGGTATGACATTTGTTTAGAAGATACTGATTGTGATGATGGTTATGATTTCACAGATGATTCTTGTATAAATATGAGTTGTAATAATACATTACAAGATGGTTATTGTTTTGATGATGCTGATTGTGATGACTTAGATAATTCAACTATAGATGCTTGTGTAAGTGATGTTTGTGAATATTATCCTGCTCATTGTTCTAATGAAGTATTAGATGAAGACGAAGGAGATATAGATTGCGGAGGAAGTGAATGTGTAATATGTGCAGAATTATCATCATGTAATGAAAATGCAGATTGTGAAACAGATTATTGTTACACTGCTATTTGTGAATATGAATGTGATGATGGTGATGATTCTGGAGAAGATATAACTACAAAATCAACAACAACAGGATATCTTTATGGAACAGATGAATACAATTCTTATGAAGAAATATGTTACACAGATACAATTGTTACAGAATATTATTGTCAAGATAATAGGGTTATGGAAGTTAATTATCCATGTAGTGGCAATGAAACTTGTTCAAATGGTGCATGTTCCTAATAATAACTTTTTTAAATAAGCTTACCTATTGGAATTATAATGAAACTCTTAAAACTCTTAATTGTTATTTTAATTATTTTCTCACTCTTAACTATTGTTGCTTGTGAAAAAGATGATGATTCTGAAGATAGTGATTTAGCAGATGACGATA
>CAZKVI010000060.1:0-3462 GCA_964556185.1 uncultured Methanosarcinales archaeon | reverse complement strand
ATTCCTGTTAGTTTCTTTTCCCATACGCAGTGTGGGAAAATTGCGTCCGCAAAGTTTATTTTCTCGCCGGAGATTGCCATGTCACTGTAGTTTTTCTAAAAGTTAATGTTATTGATTCTGCTTTAGCAGAGTAGAATTTAGGAGTTGGGGCACTTATTTTTCCTAGACTAATTCAAAGAATCTTTTGTAAGAATTAGCTGCAATTTGTTCTTCAATTAAGAAACCGAATGGTTTATCTAAGTACATTATGATAGCCACTCTTTTGCCACAAATTATTGTTTCTGTTAGTTCTTCAAAATTTCGTTTTGTAGTTTTTACAGTTGTTAATTTGAATTTTTTATTTAAGTCCTCTGCCCACCACTTTAAAGAAGAATGAAATAATAATTTTGCTTTAATATTTTTCTTTATTCTTTTTCTATGAAAATTCTCCCAAAAAAAATCTCCCAATAGATCATGTGCTTTTTGAGGTCCACCATAAGCAAGATACTCTTTTGAGGTTGTATCTAGCATAAGAGTAATAAGTTCTTTTACTCCTTTAATACCCTGAAAAATGATAGCTTGAGGTTTTTGTTTGGCAATCTCTCTCTTTGCTTCAAGTTCGGGGAGAATTTTCTCTATTCTTGCTTTCTTTTCCTCAAGAAAATTAAGCAGTTGTCTTGGTTCTATTGTTTGATAGTGTTTGATTTTTCCCTCTTTTACATAGGTGATTAGACCTTTCTCTGCAAGAGAATGGAAAGCTCTATGAACGACCGCATTTTGTAATCCTGATTTTTCTACAACTTTGCCAGCAGTAGATGATCCTAGCTCCAGTAAAGAGAGGAATACTTTGATTTCAGCACCTGTTAGTCCGATATCTTCTAAAATTGCTGTGTCCATACAATGCAATAATGGAGTATTATATTTAAATCTTTCTATAAGTAGTCACAATTGTGGTTACAAATAATTAAATACTTGTTTGAACAATCACTACTTAATGATGATACTACCAACGAGGTGAAACAAAATGAAGAAAGATAAAATCGTAACCATAATTGCAGGAATCGCTTTAGTTATAGCAATCTTTGGATTGTTCAAAGTTCCTGGTGGAATTACAGCAGAAGAATCAACATTTGATAATGTTTTGAAAGAAGATAAAATGTCTTTGTGCTATGTTCCATGGCCACCATCTATAACTAAAGACCCAGATACGGGTAAATTGTCTGGTATTCTTGTAGACATCGCTGAAGAGATCGCATCTGATGCCGAACTAAAGATAGATTATGTAGAATCAACTTGGGGCGGTTTTCCTGCTGATTTGAATACAGGAAGATGTGATGTAGCAATAGCAGGAATATTTCCTACAATCTCACGTTCAACAAGTGTGGGATTTACTGAACCATTTTTCTTTGTAGGAAATAGTGCAGTTGTCAAATCAACAGAAACTAGATTTGATAGCATCCAAGATGTAAACAGGAAAGGAGTAAAAGTTGCTGCAATTCAAGGAACTTATGAGCAAATGTTTGCGCAGAAGTTTCTACCAAAAGCAGAGCTAGTTGTATTGGACAAAGGTGCTGATTTATCAATGCCGTTAGTGGCTGTATCAAGCGGTAAAGCTGATGTTGGACTTGCTCCAAAAGATACAGTAACAGCATACGTAAATGAACAACCAGGTGTAAAAGATTTGTTTCCAGAACAACCATACTCAACTACTCCAATTTCGTGGGCTGTTAGACAAGGAGATCAAGAATTATTGAACTTCTTAGATAATGGCGTTGAGTATCTGAAAGTCTCTGGCTTTTTGGATGCAACAGCGCAAAAGTACGAACCAGAAGGATGGTACACTTTGAAGCAGGAGTACGTTGCTTTATCCTAGAAAAATGAGTGAGAAAGATGGTAAGCTACAATTGGGATTTCAGTATAGTATTAGCACACAAACAAGCAATACTTAGTGGAGTACTGATTACCCTAGAGCTTACGCTTCTTTCCATTTTTTTTGGTTCTCTTATTGGGCTTGGATTAGCACTGTTAAAATCCTCTAAGAATAAGACATTAAAGTATGTTTCAGCTTCAATAATTGAAATTTTTAGAGATTTGCCATTACTTGTGCTTTTGGTATGGCTGTTTTACACATTACCTCCAATTATTGGAATACAAGTATCGGCATTTGCAACAGCAGTTATTGCTCTATCTCTTAATTTAGGAGCTTTTTCAGCAGAGATATTTAGAGCAGGATTTGGAAGTGTCCATAAAGGACAAACTGAGGCTGCAAAAGTTCTGGGACTAAGGAAATTACAGTCATTTAGACACATCATATTTCCTCAAGCATTGAAAGTGATACTTCCTCCTCTTACTGGAAGATATATTGAAACAATCAAATTAACATCATTAGCATCAGTAATTGCAGTTAATGAATTACTGCATCAAGGTCAGAATTTGATTAGTGTAAGTTACAGGCCATTAGAAGTTTACACAGCTGTTGCTTTGATGTATCTTGTAATCATTGTTCCATTAAGTTTAATCTTACAAAAGGTAGAAAAGAAAAATGTTAGAAGCTAAAAACATCACTAAAAAATTTGGAGAATTAAAAGTCCTCAATAATGTTAATTTTGCAATTAACAAAGGGGAAGTTTTAGTAGTTGTTGGTCCAAGCGGATGTGGCAAAACAACACTTCTTAGGTGTATAAAAGGCTTAGAGGAAATAAATAATGGAGCAATCCTGTTCCAAGAGGAAGATAAAGAAAAAATAGGATTAGTATTCCAAGAATTTCATATCTGGGATCACATGAATGTATTGGAAAATGTAATGCTGGCTCCTCAAATAGTACAAAAGAGGGAAAAATCAGAGGTTTACAAGAAAAGTCTTGAAGTTTTACGGAAAGTTAATCTTGTCGATAAAATAAATAATTATCCTCATCAATTAAGTGGTGGGCAGAAACAAAGAGTGGCTATTGCTAGATCATTAGTAATGAATCCAGAAATTCTTTTACTAGATGAAATTACATCTGCTTTAGATCCTGAATTAGTCACTAGTGTTTTAGATGTTATTAAAAAATTGGCAAAAGATGGTATGACTATGGTTGTAGTTACTCATAATCTTGGATTTGCAAAAGAGATTGGAGATAAATTCTTGTTTATGGAGAATGGACAATTAGTTGAATTTGGTGGAAAAGAAATATTTGAAAATCCAAAGAACAGCAGAACAAGAAAATTCTTAGAGAATGGAATTAGTTAAAGTGCCCCAACTCCGTCTTTTTAACTTTTAGAAAAATTTGGGAGAACGTAGTGAACCGTTTAGTCAATGTTATACAGAGTTGCGTTAGCAATTTTGAAGTTTGTTTTTTAGACGACTAAACGAAAGTGACATGGCTTTAAATCTTCGGAAATAGCGACAGCGTATGCACCTGCAAGGCGAGAAAATAAATTGAAACTAACATCGGTTTTATGCGACGTTGGATTTTCCCTCGTGGAGCGAAGCGGAACAGA
>CAZKVI010000059.1:0-3506 GCA_964556185.1 uncultured Methanosarcinales archaeon | reverse complement strand
ATAACCAGGAAAATGAAAACCAAATTGTTTGCCTGCTTTTGCTACATTAGGCCAGATGTCTTTTTCAATTGAAACTTTTTGTTTTTCTGGTAAGAAATTTAATATTTCTGGTTCTAAACAATAAAAACCTGATGAAATAAAATTAGAAGGTGCATCTTCGAGCCTTGGTTTTTCAACAAATTCCAGGATTTTATTTCCTTCAAGTCTTGCTACACCGAATGTGCTTGGATCATCAACTTTTGTCAATGCAATTGTTGCAGTTGCATTGTTTGATTTATGAGATTCATACATTTCATCTAGATTAATGTCTCTTATTTCATCACCATTTGACATAAAGAAAGTTTTGTTTAAGATTCCTTTTTCTTTTGCTAATTTTAATGGACCAGCAGTTCCTAATGGTTCATCTTCTACAAGATAATCAATTTCAATACCAATTTTTTCACCATTACCAAAATATTCTTTTATTTGGTCTGCTTTATGGCCAACTGACAAATAGACTTTTTTCACACCGAATTTCTTCATTAAGTCAATAGTATATTGCACAATTGGCTTGTTTCCAAGCATTAATAGAGGTTTTGGTGTTTTATCTGTTAAAGGACTCAATCGTGTGCCAAATCCGCCTGCTAAGATTATACCAATTTCTGGAAACATAATACGTGAGAAAGGAGAGGGTGTTTTTAAACTTTACGTGGTAAAGTAAGAAGGTTTCTGAAAGAAACCAAGAAGTCGTAGACTTCTATGCTTTAGCTTCTGTAGGTTGTTGAAGAAAAAGAAAGAAAAAAAGAAAAGAAGGAAAAGAAAGCTTACCTTCCAATACCACCAAAAGTTGAAGGACTTGTAACAGTAGGTGAAGTATCCTCTGGAAGATCAGCCATTGCTATATCTGTTCCATCATCTCTTAATGAAGTATCATAAGCTGCAGCTGCACTAAGAGCGCCTGCACAGATAGTAATTGTTCGATCTCCTTCATCAAGACCTTGGATATAAGGATTACGTAAACTAAACATTTCAAAGTCTTGAGAACCAACTTCATAAAATGCATCATATAAGAGATCTGTAAAATCAGCTTTAATGATATCAAGTTCAGGAATTGTTGATAAAAATGTTTGGTCAGTTATAAAATCAGGAGAATCTGAGTACCAAGATAAATAGTTATACATAGGCACCTCTAAAAAATCAAAATCTAAATTATAATAAGAACCATCCTCTAAAGGTTCAACAAGATCTCTCCAAGGCAAACCAGGCTTTTTTATCTTTAGTTCATCAAAATACATTCTTGCAAAAACCTTATTTCCAGGATTAAAGTAAACAACTTCTTCAATAAAGTCTTTATCAGATAAGTATTTTCTTTCTCTTTGTGAGAATGCATAAGATTCAAACCCAAAATCAACATCTACATGAGTAGCAATTTCAATTATTCCAGATCCTTCAACTTCATAATTATTATGTGTTGCTTTAAAGTCATTAAAGCTATATGTAAACATAATTTCATTATTTTGGGCTTTCCCTATGAAATAAGTTTTTCTATCTTGAGAACTCAAATAATCTGAAATATAAGGATATAAATAAATTCTATTAATATCTGGATCTGGCCGAGAAGGAAACAACACATGATCTAAAAAATCTGTACCTTGTCCAGCTATTGAAATTTCGAAATCTTCAAGTCCACATGTAAGGGTATAGGGGAATGTAATACCATCTGGACAAGTAACTAGGCCCGCAAAACTATCACATCCTTCTGGACAATGACTTAGGTACTCTAAAAAATCTTTATGAGTATAATGTGTTATTTTACCAAAGTCATTGAAGTAAGACTTAATATAACCAAAAACATACCCCAATGCATTATGTACAATAATATCATGTTCTCCAAAATCTAATTCTATAACATCTTGGAGAGCTAGGTAAGCATTTTCATTAATATTTTCTTCATATTTGTATAAGTTATTCTCTATTGCATTATCAATTTCATAAAACTCATACTCTTTACACTCAAAAGAATATAACTCATTAGTTTGATCATTGGATTGTGTTGCGTATTGGAGTGCTGCTCTAGCTTCCCCTGTTAAATCTCCATAATCATATGAATATGTTCCTGTGTTTCCAGAATTCATTACTAAAACAACTAAACCAATTACAGCTACAATGCCAACCATTGCAACCAAATATAAACCCATATCAACATCTTTTTTTGCCATCAAACCACCTCATGAGTATAATATTGTATTTCTTGGAAAGATTGTTTATAAATTTTACGTTAGTAAAGTAAGAATTCTTGAATTCTGCATTTTTTGTAAATTATCGTAATAGAGCCCCTAATGCACCCATCATTGAGTCTACTTGTTGTTGGATAACATTTCTTACATAGGTTCCAACATCTATTTTTGCATCAAAGGATGATGAGACTGGGAATACCCATAATAGTTTTGCATGTGCTTTGCCTTGGATGATTATGTAGATCTTTTCTTGGTTCATTAATTCAATACCTGTTTTTGTATCAGGCATCCAATCTAAAGGTTGTGAAAAGAGAAAGTTAGTAGTAGTTTTTCTTGGGATTGTTTGTCCTTCAATTGTTCCTTGAGCTATTGTTTCATTTGTTTTTTCTAAAATAATTTCATATTCTATTTCAGTAATATGTGCATTTAATAAAGAAGGATTTTCTACTCCAATAATTCCTTCAAATAAAATATTTCTATTTTCATCTATACCAACATTTGTTATTTGAAAAGATGTTGGTTTTACTGATTTTAGAGAGAAGATATTGAAAACTATTAATATAATTAGTAAGATTGCGAATGCAATTCCGATTATGTATTTTTTCTCCATTTTACAAGTTTATTAGGAAGATTATCATAAATAAAGTTAATATTGTTAATAAAGCTGTAACAACAAAATGATGATCAAATAAATCAAGTAGTTTTTTCTTTTTCTTTCCTTCATAAAGATGAATTAAGCCTTGGAAAAATAAAAATATTGCTAAGATCACTACAATGACTGCAATACCATAAACAATTGTTAAAATTCCAAGCATGATTAATGTCAATGTTGCATTTAATTGGAATATATCTTCTTGAGAAAGTTGAACATCTTGATCTTCCATTATTCCTATTTTTTGGTTTATGTTTGGAACATATCCTGCAAAAAAAGCTGTTAAATAATTAGCAGATAAGATTGCTAATATAACAATAACAATAGCTATGGTTATTTGAATATGACCAATTCTTATTTTCATGGAGAATTATTGGTGAAGTGTATTTTTAAATATTATGATTTAGAAAGAATTGAAAAAATAAAATAAAAAAGCCTTATTCAGTACAAGGCATTGTGTCTGCACATGCTACTCCTGTGTCATCTAATGTATAGGTTCCTTCTGTGTAAACACACTGATACCAGTTATCTCCTACACAACTGCAAGATCCTTCTGGTGAACATAGTGGGCCAGATTCGCAACCTACCATAAACAACAAAACAAGTAGTATTGTTATTAAGATTATTGTTTTTTTCAT
>CAZKVI010000058.1:0-4100 GCA_964556185.1 uncultured Methanosarcinales archaeon | reverse complement strand
ACTTCTTCTTCCTCGACTTCTTCTTCTGGTTCATAAGTCCCTAATTCACATCTTCCATCATCTACACATTCACAATCTAAATGTAAAATATCTAATAAACCATCACCATAACAACTGTATTCGATTAAACTTTCATCATCATAACAAGAATCTTCATATTCAAAACCTTGGATTATTGTAACTGCTTTTATAAAAGCTTGATCTTGATCCCCTTGTGAATCTGGATCATAACAACCAGTTAAACCTTCTTCTGGAATACACCTTCCATCAACACATTCACAATCAACACCACCTTCAAATAAATCTTGACCATAAATCACTAAATTATTTTCTTCATTCTGACAAAAATATTCTGTCATTGGTCGTTCTCCTCCTTCATCACAATAATCTTCATACTCTTGACCTTCATAAACTACTGTTGATTTAATGTATTTCCAGCCTGAACCGCCATACAAATCTATTGCATCAGGATCATAACAACCTAAAAGTCTTATATCTCTTCCTTCAAAACCTTCTCCATCTCCACCAATATTTCTTCCCTTATCAAAATCAAAACCTTCTCCACTATCTCCTGAACCACTTTGTTCTTTCTCAATCAATTCAACAACACTTTCACCAATTTCGCCTTCATTAACAGTGTACCGAGGAGATAAAGACATTGTAGCTACAACTGGTGAATAAGCTACTTTCTCACCATCTTTTATCAAACCACCATAGCAAGTTATTGTTGGAACTAAATCACCATATTGCTGGAAATAAGTTTCATAACATTTAGTAACTTCAATATTGTGTGTACCACCAGATTCATAAGCCATTGTGTCAATTATATCTTGTTTTAATTTATCAAAAGTCTTTAATTCAACATTCTCTACTTGATCACTTACTCCAACCCAATTTCTTAATGTAATTCCTGCTGCTTTTTCTTCTGCAACATCAATATCCACTCTTGTCATAGAATTGATTACTTGTCTTTCTCCTTCCGAACTCTCAATAACCCTATAATAACCAGCAGAATGCATTACAAACCAACTTACATCATCATCTACTTGTTTAAGAGTTATTGGTTCTGCTTGTTTTATTCTATCAAATTCTGTTTCTGTTGTTAAACCAGATTCAGTTAATGCTTTATCACCAAGTTCATAGATTTTATCTTTACTCATTTCCTCAACAGAACCTTTCATATGACTGAATGATTTTCTAGCTGATAATAATTCATCCATATTATCGTCTTCATCTTCAGAAGGATCAAAATAAATAAATGTAATTTCTGGTAATTGATCTTCATCATAATTTGCTCCAAATAAGTTTCCACCTTTGCTTTTGACATTATCAATATTTAATCCAAGACCCTTAGCATAATTATTCATCTTATCATGTAATTCATCTCTACTTTCTGGAAGAACTTTTCTTATGTTATTATCTTTTCTTTCCAAAATTCTCTTTAGATCCTCATCAAAACCTTCATAAAATTCCACTCCTAAATCTTCTGCTGTTGTTTGATTTAACTCAACTTCATCTTCTTCACCAAATAAATTATAAAAGAACTCAGCTAAGAACCATTTTAACTTAGCACCAATTTTCATTGGAATTATTTGAATTCTTTCAAATTTGTAAGCTTTAAGAGCTGTTTCTTTTTTATTCTTAGCTTCATAAACTTTAGTCAATGTATTTTCATCTGTTTTAATTATAAAACTAGGATCATCTAAAGCTTCTTCAGTAAATTCTTTTACTTCACCTTTCTCTATTCTAAAACCAAGAACTTCTTTATCCCCTTCATTCATCCTTATTTCTACATTAACAGTAGATTTCCCAAGCATAAACTTAGCCATTGGTGGAAGTTTTTCTAAATTATCTTCTATACCTTTCTCTATCTTCTCTGCTATCTGTGCTTTTTTACTATCTTCGATCCCATCTTCATCAGCATAGACAAACATAGAAAAAATAAGGACAAATACTAATAATACAAATAACTTCTTCATTAAATATTTTCTAAGGAAAATTGTTTATATACTTTTTCCTATTAATATATACCAAATAAGAAAATTTAAATATATTAATTATAGTGAAAATAATAATGAGAAAGAACATAAATTTAATTTTAGTGTTGTTGATTTTAATAATTGTTAGTTCTTGTTCAACAGGTCCTGAGAAATATGAATCAGAATTAGATTCAATACAGGAAGGATGCTTAGTGACACAAATAACAGATAATGAAATACAAGATTTGGATGAAACAATACATAACAATCGCATAGCTTGGTATGCTTCTCTAGGCAATGACACTTATGAACTTTATGTGTATGATATAGAAACTAATGAGATTAAGCTTCTAAGTACTTACAAAAGTGAAGATTATAAGGCTGAGCCAAGCATTTATGGAGACTATGTTGTTTGGAGTTATGGTTATGAAACATATTTATATAATCTCAATACAGATAAAATTATTGAAATAACAACTGATAAAGGTACAAATAACATGGGAGGATATGTTTATGGGGACAATGTAGTTTTCTTTGGACTTAATCAAGATACAAGAATCTCAAGTCTTTATCTTTATGATGTTAATTCAGGAGATACCACTCAAATAACTGATGATCAACAAATGGTTGATATTTATGGTATGTTTGATATTTATGAGGATTATGTTATTTGGCAAGGATTAGATACAACAGTACGTAATGCTCCTGCTGAAATATTTTTATACGATGTTAATTCAAGAGAGACTATACAAATAACCGAAAATAGTTATGGGATGAATAGGTATTTCATTAACATACATGGCAATAACATAGTTTGGAAAGAAGATAGTGAAAAATATGCAAAGGGAAGTGATTATTTTGTCATGTTACACAAAATTGACTCTGGTGAAACTGTTCAAATAACTGATGAAGAAAAAGGATATGGTGATGTCATAGTTAATGAGAATTATGTGATTTGGGAAGGAGATAGTTATCGTGGCATGAGAGAGATTCTTGGATACAATATTGATTCTGGCGAAATTATACAAATAGAAGATAATACAACTATGAAAAAAGATTTAACAACTCAAGGAAATTATGTTCTTTGGCGAGGTTATCCAGATATTGAAGGTTATGGTGAAATCTTCATATATAATTTAAATTCTGGTGAAACCATTCAGATAACAGCTAATGAGATATCAGATTGTTGTCCAGCTATTTATGGAGATTATGTAACTTGGATAAGAAGTTTTGATGATGATTCTGAAGTTTTGATGACTGATTTAAGTAATTGTTAATTATTCTAATTTTATTACACTCTTTTATATACAAAAACCGCAAGGCTTTTAAATGAGTACCCTTTTCTTCATAATCTAGGATGAAACAAACAACAAATCCTAGGAACAAACTCGGCTTCTTAAAAAAGGATATTATTTCAATTAATGATTTTTCTCGAGGAGAAATCGAATATATTCTAAAAATTGCTGCTAAAATTGAAAAACTTCCAGAAAAAAAGAAACTTAAACTTTTAGCAGGCAAAGTTCTAGGAACATTATTCTTTGAACCATCTACAAGAACAAGATTAAGCTTTGAAACAGCAATGCAACATCTAGGAGGCAGTGTCCTTGGATTTAGTGAAGCAAAAACAAGCTCTGCATCAAAAGGAGAATCAACAGCAGACACAGTAAAAATGGTTGAAGCTTATACAGATGTTGTTGTAATAAGGCATTCATTAGAAGGCTCTGCAAGAGTTGGAGCAGAAGCAACTACACACCCTGTAATTAATGGTGGCGATGGTTCTAATCAACACCCAACACAAACATTATTAGACCTATACACAATCTTAAAAACACAAAAAAAGCTAACAGGATTAAAAGTAGCGCTTGTTGGAGACCTAAAATATGCAAGAACAGATCAAAGATAAGCAATTGCATAATCATTATTAGGAAGTAAATTATACATATTAAAACCAAAACAACTAGTTATGCCAAGTTCAATATGTGATATCTTAGATGAAAGAAAAATAAAATACAAAACATATGAAAGAATTGACCAAGTAATAAATGAAGTAGACATATTATACATGACAAGAATACAAAAAGAAAGATTTGGAGATCCATTAGAATATGAAAAAGTAAAAGA
>CAZKVI010000057.1:0-4421 GCA_964556185.1 uncultured Methanosarcinales archaeon | reverse complement strand
TCTGGAATTGGATTCTCCTTTCTTAAAATTCTATCTACATATTCCTTATTTACATCCAATCCTACAACACTCAAACCAGAATCTGCTATAGTGCATGCTAATGGCAACCCTGCTTTTCCTAATCCAATAACACAAATTCCTTGGCAATCATTCATCCTTTATTACCTCATTCTTATTAGCAGACTCAATAATTTTATTGGCTAATTCCAATGCTCGCAAACCATCTTCTCCAGAAACAAGTGGTTCTGTATTATTTAAAACACAATTAACAAAATGTTCCAACTCAAGCTTTAATGGTTCTTTTTTATAAATATTATATTTTATCATTCTACCTTCTGTTATCAAAAACTTATTATCTTTTCCATTTTTATCTTTAGAAGAGTTTTCATGATAAATCAAATCTTGATTTATGTAATCTACAGTAAACATTCCTTTTTCTCCTGTAACATAAATTTTTCTCTTTTTCAAAGGAGTTAACCAATTAATATCTAAATTACAAATAACATCATTTCTAAACTTGATCATTGCACATAATAAATCTTCATGATCTGTATGAATTCGCTTTTCTGTTTCTGCATAAATTCGCATTGGCTCAGTATCTAAAATATACCTCATGATATCAACATCATGAACAGCTAAATCAATAACTACACCAACATCTCTTATCCTTGCTGGAAAAGGACCAATTCTTTTTACAACAATTTCATAAACCTTACCAATTTCACCTAAATTTATCCGCCGTTTCAATTCTTGCACAGCTGGATTAAACCTTTCAATATGTCCTATAGTTAATTTCACTCCATTTTTCTCAGCAGTTTCAATAATTTCTCTAGCTTCACTAACATTTAACGCAATTGGTTTCTCAACAAGAACATTAACCTTTGCATTTAAACAATCTAATGCAATCCCATGATGTAACATTGTCGGAACAACTATACTAATTACATCCAAGTTCTCACCAGCTATCATCTCTTTATAATCTGTATAAGTTTTAATCTTATATTTTCTACCAAGTTTCTCAAGCTCAACTTGATTAGAATCAGCTATAGCTACTAATTCAACACCTTCAATTTCAGAATAAACCCTAACATGATTTTTACCCATTGCCCCTATACCGATTACTGCAACACGCAATTTTTTATTTTCATTACCTGAAACAAAATTATCATTCATTTTTAATCTCCTCAAAAGCATTTATTATTTTATTAATATCATCAACACCCAAAGAAGGATGAACAGGTAAAGAAAATACTTTCTTAGAAACCCTTTCACTAATAGGGAAATCTCCTTCTTTATATCCTAATCTTGAAAAATGTGGATGTAAATGTAATGGCTTTGGATAAAATACAGCAGAGCCAATACCTTTCTTTTTTAAGATATCAATTATACTATCTCTTGACAAAGCTGAACCATCACCAACAGTTACAGTGTATTGATGAAACACATGTTTAGCACTATCAGTAACACTTGGCAACCTTAACTTGTTTAAACCACATAAACCATCAATCCTTTGTAAACCTTGTGTAAGTAATCTTGCATTCTCAATCCGTCTCGAATTAAAACCATCAATCTTCCTCAATTGTTCAAGTGCAATTGCTGCTTGTATGTCAGTCAATCTATAATTATAACCTAAATCATGATATTGGTATCTTGTTTGTTCACTTTGACCATGATGTCTAAACCTTTTACACTGCTCAGCAAAGTCATCATTATTTGTTGTAATTAAACCACCTTCTCCAGAAATCATATTTTTTGTAGCATACAAACTAAAAGCAGCTAAATCTCCAAAATTTCCAGCCCGTACTCCATCAATCTCGGCTCCAACTGCTTGGCAAGCATCCTCGACTACAACAAGACCATGTTCATCTGCAATTTCTCTTATTGCCTTATGATTATGTATGTGCCCATATAAATCAACAGGAAGAATTGCTTTTGTTTTAGGAGTTATTGCTTTTCTAACTTGTTCTGGATCAATATTAAATGTATTTTCTTCAATATCAACAAAAACTGGCTTAGCATTTTGCATAATTATTGCATTAGCTGTTGCAACAAAAGTAAAAGGAACTGTAATTACTTCATCATCTTGTCTAATTCCAGCAGCATAAAGACAAGCATGTAATGCAGCAGTACCATTATTAACAGCAATTGCATGTTTTACTCCACAATATTTTGCAAACTCTTCTTCTAATGCTTTAACTTTACTTCCTTGAGCTAACATTCCTGAATTTAGAACTTCAAGTACTGCATTCTTTTCCTCTTCTCCAATAATTGGTTTTGCTACTGGTATCATTTTTTTATAAGTAGATTATAATCTCCACTACTAATTTCAAATTCTTCATTACAATGATTGCATTTCATTACAATTACACTTTTTTCAATATTTTCATCGACTTTTTCTGCTTTTCTTCCACATTTACAAACAAACCCAACTAATCTTGCTGGATTACCAACAACTAACCCATGATCTGGAATATTTTTTGTAACAACACTTCCTGCTGCAACCATTGCATATTTCCCAATTACACGGTCGCCACAAATAATTGTAGCATTTGCACCAATTGATGCTCCTCTTTTCACAAGAGTCCTCATTACTTGATTTTCTTCCCAAATAAAAGATCTTGGATAAAGGTCATTTGTAAAAACCATGCTTGGCCCTAGAAAAACATCATCTTCTATTGTTACGCCATTATAAACAGAAACATTATTTTGGATTTTCACATTATTTCCTATTTTTACACCAAAATCAATATAAGCATTTTTTCCAATATTACAACCATCACCAATTTCACTATCTTCTCTTATTTGAGTATGGTTCCAAATAGCTGTATTCTCCCCAATTTTAGCCTTTTCAGAGACCTCTGCACTAGAATGAATTTTCACTCCCATCCCTTTGCTGGAGAAATAGACAGTATTTATAAATATTATCAGCAAGCTATATAAACAAAGCCCAAATTGCATATATAAAGAACGAATAATAAAGGAGGAACCTAAAATCAAAATACTAGTAACAGGAGCTGCTGGCTTCATTGGAAGCCATATTGTTGATAAATATACTGAATTAGGCCATGAAATCATTGCCATAGATAATCTCAGTTCTGGAAATAAATCTAATCTAAATCCAAAAGCCAAATTCTATGAAGTTGACATTACAGAACTAAATAAAATAAGACAAATAATCATAGATGAAAAACCAGATATCATAAATCACCATGCTGCTCAAATTAGTGTAACAAAATCCATTCAAGATCCAGAACTAGATTTCAAAGTTAATGTTGAAGCTTTTGAAAATATAATCAACACTGCAAAAGAAGCAAATGTCAAAAAAATCATCTTCCCATCTAGTGCAGCAGTATACGGAGACACAAAAGAACTTCCAACAAAAGAAGATACAAAAAAAGAACCAATGTCACCTTATGCAGAAAATAAACTAAAAGCAGAACAACTCTTAATAAATTCAAATATCACATACTCCATCTTAAGATATTCTAATGTTTATGGACCAAGACAAAGTATCGAAGGTGAAGCAGGCGTTGTTGCTATCTTCTGCAATAATCTTCTAAATAACAATTCTCCAACAATTTTTGGAGACGGAGAACAACTAAGAGATTTTATTTTTGTAGAAGACATTGCAAATGCAAACATCTTAGCCATAGACAAAGGAGACAACAAAATCCTAAATATTAGCACTGGAAAAGGCGACACAATAAATGAATTATTCAACATTCTCAAAGAAATCTCAGAATTTGAAAGTAAACCAAATTACGAGAATCCAAGAAAAGGAGATATATTGAAAAGTTATCTAGACAATACAAAAGCAAAAGAAACATTAAACTGGAAACCAATCACTGACTTCAAAGATGGACTAAAAAAGACCTTTGAATGGTTCAAAAATCAGAATTAGACAATAAAACTAGAATAATATTTATAAATGAGTAATTAGATCTCAATAATAAACACAAATATACACATATGAGATGATTATTATGGGTAAGAAAAAGAAAGACAAAAAGAACAAAAAAGTAAGCGCAAAAAAGGAAAAATACGCTAAATTTAGAAGAGAAAAATCTGATAAATTAGATATAACAATGCCAGAGCTCTCAGAAGACGAAATGAAACAAAAAAGAAACGACGAGACAAAGATTGACAGATATCTAAGATTCAGCAAAAACTCACCTCCGAAGGAAATCAATCCAAGAAGAGCTAAGAGTAAAAGATAATTTATTCCTTTTTCTTTGTATTATTTTTATTTAAGTTAAATAATAGTTCTAGAAATAAAAACGCCGCGGGAGGGACATTCCTTGAAACTCCGTTTCAATGTGCTTGAATCGTAGATTCAAATTTGAACCCTCGTGTCCCTAAGGACAATAGATGTTTGTAGGCCATTGAAAGCTTCTAAAGCACCAAAAGGCACTTAGCAATCT
>CAZKVI010000056.1:0-4452 GCA_964556185.1 uncultured Methanosarcinales archaeon | reverse complement strand
TAAGGCATAATTGTAAAAAATTTCATTATGTTTCTACTGATGAGGTTTTTGGAGCACTTGGAGAAGAAGGTATGTTTTCTGAAGAAACACCTTATGACCCTAGAAGTCCGTATTCAGCTAGTAAGGCTGCTTCAGATCATCTTGTAAGATCTTATTTTCATACACACAAACTTCCTATTGTTATTTCTAATTGTTCTAATAATTATGGGCCTTATCAATTTCCAGAGAAATTAATTCCTTTGTTTATTACTAATCTCTTAGAAGGTAAAAAAGTGCCTGTTTATGGTGAAGGAGCAAATATTAGGGATTGGTTACATGTTTTGGATCATTGCGAAGCTATTGATTTAATAATGCATAAAGGTCGTGTTGGAGATACATATTGTGTTGGTGGAGATTGTGAAATGAAAAATATTGATATTACTAAAATGATTTTAGAAGAAATGGGTTTTGGAGATGAGATGATTGAATATGTTGAAGATAGAAAAGGACATGATTTTAGGTATGCAATTGATTTTACGAAGTTGAGTACTGAATTAGGCTGGAAACCAAGGTTTAATTTTAGGGATGGTCTAAAACAGACAATAACTTGGTATAAAGAAAATACAGATTGGTGGAAAAAGCTTAAAGAAAAAGCCAAACTTAACTAACTTTACTCTTTCTATAGAAAATTATTGCAGCGAAAATAAATATTCCAATGAATGCTAAATGACTAAATTGAATGTTTAGGAATATTGGTGGGTCATCTCTGGAGAATTGTATTATGAACCTTATTGTGCTGTAGATCATTAAGCAAAGTAAGGTTAGGAACCCATCGAAAGTTTTGATATTTAGGAATTTTTCTTTTTCTTTGTTTATCCAAGCTACTATGAAGATAAATAAAGAGTTTATTATGTCATAAACTTGAGTTGGATGTCGAGGACCATCTCCAAAAAAATCTATACCCCAAGGCATGATTGTGTGTTTTCCATAACAACAAGGATTACAATAACAACCTATTCTTCCGATTGCAAAAGCTAAACCAAAACCAAGTGTAAAACAATCTGTGTATTTCCAGATATTAATTTTACGCCACTTGCAAGCTATTAGTGCAAAGATAAAGCCACCTACAAAACCACCAACACTGCTGAATCCAGAACGATGTGGGTTAAATAGTTCTATAAAAAATTCAATAAATCCAAAACCTTGGTAGAAAAGCATATGGAATAATCTTGCTCCACAAAAAATACCGAGAATAGTTATTAAATGTATGTAGAGAAAGTCTTTTTTTGCAAGGCCTTTAATTTTCCAGAGGTAATAAGCAAGAAGTGATACAATTAAGGTGGCTAGAAGTGCAGTTATTGAATATGTTACAATATGCATTGGACCAAAACTAATACCAAATATTGTTAAGTCTTGAGTATTCCAGAGAATTCTACAAGATTCAAATGGAAATAAGATTCTATTCACCTATTTATTCTGTTTCAGTTGTATCTTCTGTGTCTTCAGTTGTTGGTTCATCTGGAAGAGTAACTCCACTTGAATCTCTAACATTGTAAGCAGTAGAGTCTTCAACTTCTTGTTCACTTGTTGAAGAATCTGTTTCATCTTCTCCACCACAGCCACAGCTACTGAACAAGTCTCCGCAGCCACAACTACTCATAAATCCATTATCATCTTCTCCATCACCAGAGCAACCAGATACAAAGATCCATGTAGTCATTACAACACAAAGAAATACAATCATAATTGTTTTTTTCATGTAATTGTTTATATTTCACTAATATAAAAATTTGATGGAAAAGTTATTGTATTGTTGTTCTATTTACTGGTTACTTATATGGTAACTATATATTTGGTTACCTATGTAGTAACCACAAGATTTATATACTAAAAGTTACTGGAAAGGTAACTATGGGACAGGAAATTCCGAAGTTTGCACTAAAAGCGTATGCGTTTCTTTATGAGAAATATAAAACTAAAGCTAGTTTTACACAACAAAGCTTGAGTGAGTTTTTTAGTGTTTCTATGCGTAAAAAAGTATTTTCAATTTTAGTAAGGAGTGGTTGGGTTATTAAGAAAGATAAATTGCATTACCGATGTAATAAACCAGAAATTATCTTTAAGAATATTGCTAGTGATTTTGAAAATAAGAAGTAGAGTGAAAAAGAGGTGAATTAATGAGTAATAGTAAAGCACAAGTTAGTCTTTTTATAATTATAGGACTAGTTTTACTACTTATTATTGCGATGTTTTTCTATATTGAAGGTCTTCAAGTTGATAAGATTGATGATGAATTAGAAGTTGATATTCAAGATTCACAATCTATGCAAAAGTATGTTGAACAGTGTTTGAAAGATGTTTCTATTGAAGCTGTGCGTGGTTTAGCAATGAAAGGTGGATCTTTTGATCCTGTGCAATGGAAATATGTAAACTTTGATCTTGGTGATATTGATGGTGTTGATGAAAAAGTAGATAGTGTAAAAGTAAATATGTTATGTTATGCAGATGGAGATAATCCTTGTGTTCAAACATTAGTTACAAAAAGTGATTTAGAAATTGAATTATCTAAGAGAATTGCTTTTATTCTTGGAGATTGTCTTGATATTGGAAACTTAGAAAGCCAAGGTGTTTCAATAGCAACAGGAGAAATGTTAGTTGATCCAACAATTACCGACGAGAAAGTTATAATAAGCATGTATTATCCAATTCAAGTTTCTATGCCTTCAACATCTTATAATGTTAATGACTTTTCTGTAGAAGTTGATGAACCACTTGGAGAGTTATTTAGATTAGCATTAATGATTATGAATAAAGAAAATACAAATGGTTTTTTTGATCAAGTTGAATTTATGGAAAAGCATACAGATTTTGTTATTAAAAAGCAGAAGCCTTATCCTTCTACTACTTATGCTTTGAGGAAATCTGGCTTAATATTTAATTTCGTAATACAAGGAGTTGATACAGTTACGCAAGCAGGAAGTTCTGGTTTTAATATGCATGAAAATAAATATGGTTGTTGTTATTTAAGAGATAATTTTTGTTATGCAAATACTCCAGCAGATGTTTGCGAATTAAAACAAGGAGTTTACGAACCAGGACCATGTTCTTGTCCAGAAGTTGTTTTTGAAGAGAATGTTTTGTGTAATAATGGAGCATGTGGTTCTTGCGCATTGACTTATAATTATGTAACAAAAGATTTTGATAATTCAAGAAAAGAACATGGAGAAAGTTGGTGTGTTTATGAAAGTATTGTAGGACAAGGTTTAGATTATGTTGGTTCTAGGCATTATATGCATTATTGTATTAATGGAGTTGAATATGTAGAGCCTGCAAGAGATTATAGAGAAGAATTGTGTACAGAATCTACTGTTAGTGGGGGGAGTGTTGCTTCTATAAGAGTTAATCGTTGGCAAGATTGCAGTAGGTGTACTACAGAAGATTGTTGTAGTGATACAAATTTAAGAGACTGTGTTTGGAAAGATTGGTTAGATACAGAAAATAAATGTAGTCCAGAGGTTCCACCTGGTTTTAGACATTGGGAATTTAATGGAATGGATGTTTGCAATTTTGCAAATGAAGAAAAGTATTGTGATGGTTTTAGTTGTCCAAATAAATGGATAGATGATAGTGCAATATATTGTTATAGTCAAGGAGATTGTGGTAATTATAGAAATACAGCAGATAAATTAACAAAATATGGTTTTTTTAATTCTGATATGAGTGATAAAGTTAGGGATTATGTTTATTTAGATAAAGGAAATATTGATCTTGGTCATGATTATGTCCTTGGTCTTCCATTAGATACACGAGATCAAGCAGAATTAGCTGTTTCTCCTTTTATAATTTCTGCAGATAATTTGGTTCGTTTAATTTCAATTGGTTATCAATATATTGATGAGTTATCTTATTTGTCAATTTCAGATTTTCTAAATCCATTTACTGAAAAACCAGATCTTGAGATATTAGATGTTTCTTTTTGCAGTGTTTGGCAAGTACCAAATAAAAAATCAGATTGTGATTTATGTGTTGGAGATTTAATGCATCCATGTACAGAATATAAATGCAAAAGTCTTGGAATGAAATGTGTTTTTAAAGAAGAAATGGGTGTTCCAAGTTGTGTACCTAAAGAAACAGATGATAATAAAGCCCCTGTTGTTTCTTTTGATTTTGATGCGTTATCTGCTGGCTATACTGCCGAGGCAAGTGTTTTAGATATACATGGAACAGAGTTTAATGGTTATAATATAACTCCTGAACTTGAGCCATTTAAGGCTTTTACTTTGGGGGTTATTACCGACGAGAAAACAGTTTGTAGATTAGATGCAACACCTAATATTCCTTATATTAATTTTCCTGTTTTTAATTTTGGTGATTATAGTTATAGCACTTCACATAATTTAACTTTAAGAGTTCCACCAATGGTAGAAGCACCTACAAAAATAATGGAGGTCTTAAATATAACAACTTTGACAG
>CAZKVI010000055.1:0-4453 GCA_964556185.1 uncultured Methanosarcinales archaeon | reverse complement strand
TCAAAGCAGTAGCAAATGCATTAAATAAAGATATTAAAGAAACAACTGTTGTAGTTATGGATAGAGATAGACATAAAAAACTAATTAATGATTTAAGAAAAGTTGGTTGCAGAATTGCATTTATTGAACATGGAAGTGTTACTGCTGGTTTAGCTCCTGGATTTACTGATTCTGGTATTGATATGATGATAAGTATTTGTGGTTCACCAGAAGGTGTTATTACAGCAGCTGGTTTGAAATGTTTAGGTGGAGATTTCCAAGGAATATTAAAACCACATAATGAAGATTTTAAAAAACAAGCAGTTGATATGGGTTTTACTGATTTAGATAAGGTTTTTACAATAGATGAATTAGCAAAAGGAGATAGTGTAAGTTTTGCAGCAACAGGTGTTAGTGATGGACCATTTTTAAGAGGAGTTCATTATACAAGTTATGGTGCTGTAACAGAATCATTAGTTATGAGAGCTAAGTCTGGAACAGTTAGATTTATTGAAACTTACCATCACCTTGGTAAAGAAAGAAAAGGTTTTGCAAGAAGGCGTATGTAAATGCAGAAGATAATTATTTTAACAACAAAAAAACGGGGGGATTTCTATGAGTGACTATGGACCTATTCCAGGATCTAAAATTTTTAATGCACTAAAAGATGAAAAATGCATAATTATGGCATGCAATGCTAGAGTAATTCCAGGATTGGCAAAAGGAATTATTAAAGCAGCTAAAAAAATGGATGCTGCAGTTTTATTTGAGTTGGCAAGAACAGAATGTAACCAACATGTTGGTTATACTGGTTTAACACCACAAACATACTCTGATGGTTTGAATGCAGTAACAAAAGAATTACAATTTGATATGTGGGCTTTACATGCAGACCATATTCAAGTTCCAAAAGGTACACCAGAAGATATTCAAGATGTTAAAGGACTAATTGATGCACAAATAGCTGCAGGTTATACAAGCTTTGCAATTGATGCTTCTTATTTGTTTAATTTTGAAGGTCAAACACCTGAGGAAGAATTAGCTCCAAATATTAATGTGACTATTGAATTGGCTAATTATATTAAAGAGAAAATGAATGGCCAAGAATTTGGTTTAGAAGTTGAAGTTGGAGAAATTGGTAAAAAAGGTTCCGAGGGGTTGGTGTTAACAACTCCAGAAGAAGCTGTTGCTTATATTAGAAAATTGACAGAAGCTGGAGTGAAACCAAATGTTTTGGCAATTGCTAATGGTTCTATTCATGGAAATGTTTATGATGAACGTGGTAATCTAATTCCATTAAGTACTGTTAATATTGAACAAACTCAAGCAATTGTTAAAGCTTTGAGAGATAATGGTTTTAATGTAAGAATTGCACAACATGGAATTACAGGAACACCATTAGAATTAATTGATCAACAATTTCCAAAAGGTGATATAATTAAAGGAAATGTTGCAACACATTGGCAAAATATTGTCTTAGATGCAATAAAATTATATGATCCTGTACTTTATAAGGAAATGTTTGATTGGGTTATTGCAAACAAACCAATTGAAGGTAAAAAAGATGTTGAGATTTTTGGTAAGAATTCAAAATATGCTTTGAAAGTATACTTTGACAGAATTAATTCATTAAATCAAGATTGTGTTGATTATATTGAAGCTGCAGTTTATGCTGAAGCTTTGAAATTTTTCAAAGCATTTAATGCAAAAGGCACTGCTTCAAAAGTAAGAGCATTTATAGGGTGATAAAAAATGGTAAAAGTAGGGATAAATGGTTTTGGTAGAATTGGTAGATTAGCTTTAAGGATTTGTGAAAAGAATCCAGAAGTTGACGTCGTGGCAATAAATAGTCGTGCATCAACTGAATCACATGCACATTTATTAAAATATGATACAATGTATGGTCATTTTGATGGAACAGTTGAAGTTCAAAATGATAATATGATTGTTAATGGGAAAGAAATAAAAGTTTTTAGAGAAAATGATCCTTCAACTATTGATTGGGCTTCTGCTGGTGTTGAAATTGTTATTGAAGCAACAGGAAAGTTTAGAAAAAGAGAAGATGCTGCAAAGCATTTGAGTGATAGTGTAAAAAGAGTTATACTTTCTGCACCTGGAAAAGGTGATGATGGAATGTTTGTAATGGGAGTTAATCATGAAACTTATGATCCTTCTGTGCATACAGTATTTTCATGTGCATCATGTACAACAAATGGTTTATCTCCTGTAGTTAAAATTCTAGATGAGAAATTTGGATTAGTAAAAGGTTTAATGACTACAATACATGCAGTTACATCTGGTCAAAGAATTTTAGATAATTCACATAAAGATTTCAGAAGAGCTCGTACAGCTGGTTATTCAATTATTCCAACTACAACAGGTGCTGCAAAATCTGTTGGAAAGGTTTTACCTAATGTTGCTGGAAAGTTAAATGGAATGTGTGTAAGAGTTCCTACTGCAACAGTTTCAATTGTTGATTTAACAGCTGAAGTTGGAAAGGACGTTACTGTTGAAGAAGTTAACAAAGCATTTATTGAAGCAAGTAAAGGTGACTTTGGTAAATATCTTGGAGTAAGTGATGAACCATTAGTTTCTTCAGATTATATTGGAGAAAGTCATTCATCTGTTGTTGATTTGTTATCGACAGATGTAATGGGAGGAAACATGGTTAAGGTTCTCGCTTGGTATGACAATGAATGGGGTTATGCTTGCAGATTAGTTGACTTAACTGCATATGTTGCACGTAAGGGGTTGTAAAATGAGAAAAATAGTTTTTTTATTATTTCTTTTTATTGTATTTTCTTTATTGATTGGGTGTGGAAATGAAGTCGATATAAATATTGGTGTAGAAGAACCTCAAGATATAGATAATGATGAAGAGATAATTAAGGTAGAAGAAGATGTAGTTAGTGAAGATATTGTTGATGAAGAAACTGAACCTGAAATACCAGTTGAAGAACAGATCGTAGAAGAACCTCAAGAAGTTGAAGAAGAATACGAATGTTATACTGACTCCGATTGTGATGATAATGATGATTCTACAGAAGATGAATGTAGATCACATGAATGTGACTATGATAAAATAACAGATTGTGATAATGGAGATAATTATTGTCCTAGTGGTTGTGTTTATGATGACGACAATGATTGCGAAGAGCAAGATGAATGTGATAGTGATTCTGACTGTGATGATAATGATGATTCTACAGAAGATGAATGTACTGGAACACCAAAAACATGTTCAAATTTAGAAATTACCTCTTGTGTAAATAATGATGATTATTGTCCTAATAATTGTGTTTATGACGACGATAATGATTGTGAAGATCCAAATTCTTGTTCAGTAGATTCTGATTGTGATGACGATGATGCCTCAACATATGATAGATGTTCTGGTTCAGAATGTACATATACAGAAATTGATCATTGTTATAGCGGGGATGATTATTGTCCGAACTTATGTATGTATTATAGTGATTATGATTGTGAGAAGTTTGGACCATATGATGGATCTGGATCTATAGACATGGATATTTTATTAGATAAAGATACATATAGTGTTGGTGAGTATTTTGAAGCGACACCATATATGGATTTTAGTGGAAACCCATTTGAAGCTTTAATAATCTATGAATTAGAAAGAGAAGGTTTTAGTGAACCTCCATTTCCAGATATAGTGTATAAGGGTTATCTTGAGGTATTAACTTCTGATAGTTTAGTTACAGATTATGCTGCAGCAGGAGCCACATTAAATGCTTATGTGATAAATGAACAAAGAAGGTCTAGTCATTCAGATTCATTTGAAGATGCTGGAACATATTATATGACTATGCACTTACTTGATTGTGATGAGGTTGCAAATGCAGGACATGATTGTGAACAAAGTGGTGTTTTCCTAACTTCATTAGATATTGGAAATGATGAAGAAGACATACTGGATGATGTTAGTGCTTTAGTTTCAGTAACAAAAACTATTGTTGTTAGTTAAAATATTTTTTATTTTATCTCTTCCCCTCGTAAATCAAATATTGTTGTTTCTTTTATTTTTACTTTTATTATATCTCCTAGTTTGTAGTTTCCTTTGACAATGACTGGTTTGTAGCAGTAGTTTCTGCCGACAAAAGAATTGTTTTTTCCAATTTCATCAATTATTATATTGCCTTCCCATCCTTGCCATTTTGTGTTGTTTTCTGTGCTGAATTTGTGGAATTCTTTTGTGATTATTCTTGATCTTGTTTTTTTATCTCTTTCAATTATTTGTTTCATGTTTGCGGCAGGTGTGTTTTTCCTTAATTGGTATCTTGAAATATTTAGAACACTTGGTTTTGTTTCTTTGAGTAATTCTACAGTATCATTGAATTGTTCTTCTGTTTCTTCTGGATAACCAAGTATTACATCTGTTGCAATTGTTATTTCTGGGATTGCTTTTTTGAATTTAGTTATGATTGTTTTGTATTCTTCTACTGTGTATTCA
>CAZKVI010000054.1:0-4462 GCA_964556185.1 uncultured Methanosarcinales archaeon | reverse complement strand
TGTAGTAAGTCAAAATATAGTCGATATAGAAGACTATTATATGTCTAGAATTATTGTTGCTTTGGAAGGAATTATTCCTGGGGAAGATATTGATGGGTTTTTATCACAAGGATTACTACCACAAGATATAATTAGGATGTTTTTAGTTGATTATGTAACAAAAGATAATGTTGATCAGGTTGAGGATTTAGAAACTGCTTTAGAAGAATATATAATTGCTGTAGAGACTAATCCAAAATTATTAGAAGGTACTAAATTAACTGTAGAACAAGTAAGAGAATTAAAAGATTTTGTTGGCTTGCCGTTTGTATTTATTGATGAAGGAGAAGGAACAGTTGGTGGTGGAGTTGCTGCACTAGTCGCTAAAGAAGCAATTGATGAACTACAACAACTAAATTTCTGGACAAGTTCACGTCGAGCAGTTGCATCTGCAGGAGCCGTTGTACTAGCATTCGCAATTGCAAAACCAGTATTTGCAGCGACTGCTGTTGTTAGTGGAGTTGCTCTTGGTCCATTAGGTTGGATAATTGGTGGTGGAATTGCTTTGGCTGCAGGCGGAGTTTATTTATTTACTTTAGAAAGAGAAGTTCCTCCATGGGAATTTGATGCAGAAGCACAAAGACTTGTTGATGAAGTAGCATCAACTCCTACACATTATACTTCTAGTACAATAAGTGATTTAGTAAGTCTTGGAGAACAATCTGTTCCATTAATTGTTCTAGCACTGGAAACAGCTGATGATAGAACAAAACAAAATTTAGCTACTGCAATATTTGGAATTACTCATCGTCGTGGTTCTAGTTTAACTGTATTAGAACCAATTGTTGAACCTTTAGCAAATGCATTAGAAGGAGCAAGTGAGGAAACAAGAAAAGAAATAATTTATACTCTAGGAACAATGGCTAATCAAGGTGTTTCAAGTTCTGCTTATGGTCCAGTAATTCAATCATTAATTACAAAATTAGAAGCTTCAGAAGGATATTTAAAGGGCAATGTTGCTGATACTTTGAGTAGGTTTGGTGAACAAGCTGTTCAACCATTAGCAAGTGCATTGGTTACAACAGATGATGAAAATGTAGAATATATTGAGAATGCTTTAGTACGTATTGCTGGAGAAACAAGTAAAAGAAGAGATCCAATGATATTACTTCTTGTAAATTCATTAGAAGGTGCAGATGATAGAACAAAAAATCGTTTATCAAATGCATTAAGTAGACTGCGTTTGAATCTTGTAAATCAAGAAATAGCAGAACAAATTATTCCTTTGATAATGAATGCATTAGAAGGAGCAAGTGATGAAACAAAGTTATCTTTATTGCAAAATTTACAAGAACTAATTGGTTATGGTACTTCAATAGATGCATTGAATCCAATAATTCAACCTTTAGTTAATGAATTAGATGGAGCAAGTGATGAAATAAAAAAAGTTATTGGTAATATTTTAAGTAAAATTGTTAAGAAAGAAGGTGTTGATCCAGAAATTTTAGGCTCAACAATTATGCCTTTGGTAAATGCAATTGGTACTTCTTCACAAACAGCCCAGGAAACTCTAAATGTAATAACTGTCTCATCTGATGCAACTTATATACTTTCAAAAGCTTTGGAATCTATTCTTGAAAAAGTTGATCCAAAAGCATATGAAGACGCAATCCAACCAATGGTTGAATTATTAGATAAACCAGAATTAGAGTATGTTTCAGGAACTATTCGAAATATTTTGAAAACTAGGAAATAAGTAAATTATCATAAGGAATAAGAATAATGGCAGCAGAAACAGATGAAGGTGAAGTAGCACGTCTTAATAGTCTTTTAGGAAACACCATTGAGCATATTAGAAAAACTGATCCAAAAGCAATAGAACCATCAATTGTTCCTGTAATTACATTGGCTTTGGGGGCTAATGATAAGGCAAAAACCCATATTTTATCTCATTTAACCTTTGTTCTTACAAGCGAAGAAGTTGATCCAAAAGCAATAGAACCAGCAATTATGTTATTGGTTAATGCAAGACAGGAAAGAGAATCTGATGAAGGTTATACTGTTAGGATGCATGTACTTGATCTTTTATCTTCAATAGTTTCACGCGGAGATATTAGTGCAGAAGCATTAGAACCAGCTATTCAACCATTGGTTGATGAAATATTGACACTTGATTATGATCCAACGGATGCACATACAGAATATATAATTATTGCAAATATTTTTGGTGTAATTGGTGAACCTAGTATTCAACCATTGACACAGGCATTAGCAGAGGCAGAAGAAGATGGCATAATAAAAATGCTCGACTATGCTTTACGTACAACTTCAAGAGCTTTAGATCAAGAATTAAATAGAATGGATCAACTTATTGTTGATAAATCACCATCTTCTAAAAAACCTCTAACTCCAAAAGCACAGGCAGTTGTTCTTCCACATTTATTAAGGGCTTTTTATCAAGCAACAAATGATAATGCAAGAGGAGCTATTGGTTCATTATTAGATAATTTTTCACCAGGATTAGGTTTTTCATTAGAATTAGTGCAAGAACAATTAAATGAAGATTCATATGAAGTGATTATTGAATATTTACAAAATCTTCCAGACTCTGGTATTAATGAGGCAAGATTGCCTCTTTATATTTCGAGATTAGTTAGAAATACTGAAGCAATAAGAAGAGGAGATATAACAGTAAGAGAAGTAATTGAACAAGCAGATAGTGATTATACTAGATATAAACAAGTTGCTTATACTAATGAAGCAGTTCCTTCTGGTGAAGAGGGTGATTATTATCTAATGTATTATGGGGAATTAAGAAAATTCTATGATGAGCAGAAGGATTTTGATGAAGATATTAGAAATATTGTCGTTGAATTAAAGATTTACAGAACAGGTGAAAGCATAATACAAGTTCTTCAAGAAATAGATCAAAAAGTTCCAAATTTATTGATTGAAAAACAAGGTGTAAAATCATTTGAGTTTGAAGCAAGAAAAGTAGAATTAAGTCTTCCTGATGCAGATGAAATAGGATTGCGTGATATGGTAACAACAGTGTTTTCTTCAGAAGGTGAAGTTAAAGTTGAAGATATTCAAAAAAGAGTTGCAGAGGTAAAAGAACAAGTTGCAACTGGAGATGCTGATTCTTTAGTTGCATTGGGTGCACCAGCAGGTTTAGTAAATCAATTATTATCAGATGAAAGGATTGATGAAATTGTTGATGAGATGGATGAAGCTTTCTTAAAAAAGAATAGAGTTCCAAAGAAATTGATTGATGATAGAGATGTTATTGGAATTGTAAATTTCTTCCAAGAGAAAAATGAATTAACTAGAGCAAATATTCAGAGAGCAGTATTGAAAAGTATGGAATTAACTCAAGAAGAGATGAATGCTTTACTTTTAAGTGTGTTTAATAGAATGAATACTGATTTATTCCAGAGATTTATTGATGGAGAATTAGAAGGAGATGATTTAAATGAATTCTTTACAATAATCAAAGAAGCAGATATTTATTTAGATGATGAATTGGCAACTTTAGATCTTTATGAGTTATTACTTAAGGTTCAAAGAAGTGAACAATGGCAAAAAGTAACTAAAGTAAAAGAAGTATTAAAAGAAAAAGTAGATGAAGGAGTTAGATCTAAGAAAAAAATAGAACTTGTATTCAAACAAAAGAATTTATTGGACTTATATCAAGGCAGGTTCTCAGGAACATGTTTTGGAGATCATCCTTTTGATATGGCAAGAGATGATTTACTTGTTGTTAAGATTTTGAAAGATGGTGAATTAGCAGGTTCAATATTATTTAATATTCAAGGAGGTAAATTAGTTATGATTGGCTTTGATCCTTCTGAATCATTAACAGCTGCACTAGATACTGAGAAAGAGCATGAATTAATAGATAATATTATGGCAAAGGTTTATGAATTTGCAGCAGAGAATGGTCTTGAATTAGTAATTTCAAATGATGCAGGAGATTTATCCAATAGACATGGTTTTGAAAAGTATATTTATGAAACTTATGTTGATTCAGAAAGTTCAGTAAAATTAGAACCAAGAACATATCATCCAGAGTATGAATATGATGTTGAAAGTGCTAATAAGGTTAAAGATCCTGCAACAGTACCACAATTGGAAGGGCTTGGTGTTTGGGAAGGAGTTGATGGGACAGAAGATGAAGGAACACAAGATGAAGACACAGCAGACGATAAACCAACTTTTGGTGATGACGAACGTGGAGAAATAACCTTTGCAACTGCATTGGGTTTAACAGGTTTGGCTTTAGTGGTGGCGCCTTTGATTTCTTCATTGTCTTTTGTAGCTATACCAGCTGGAGTTGCTGTTTTAGGTTTTGGAGCACTTATTTCTCCAGCAGTTAGAAGTAGAGTTGCAGCATTTGTTCCATTAGGTGTAGATCAGGATGCAGTATTAGAAGAAGGAGTTCAAGCAGAGTTGGAAGAAGAAGTAAGAGCACACAATATGAGGA
>CAZKVI010000053.1:0-4528 GCA_964556185.1 uncultured Methanosarcinales archaeon | reverse complement strand
AATGTTTTTGCGTGAGTTACTGCATTGGCAAACTCCTGTTTTTCTTTTTCAGAGAGTTCAATTTCTAAGATTTTTTCTACACCATCTTTGCCTAGAACAACTGGAACACCGACGTAGAGATCGCTATAACCATATTCTCCTGAAATCCAAGCTGGAGCTGATATTGTTTTCTTTTGATCTTTTACAATTGCTTCAACCATTTCTGCAATTGATCTTCCTGGTGCAACCCATGCACTTGTTTTTAATAAAGGTAAGAATTCTGCACCTGCATTTCTTGTTCTTTCAATAATTTGATTAAGTTTTTCTTCTGATAAAAGTTCACTTGCTTTTTGACCATTAACTTTTGCTGTTGAAGCTACTGGAACCATGTGTTCTCCATGAAAACCAATAGTCATTGCACCAACTTTCTCAACAGGGGTGTTGGTTTCCATTGCTAAGAAAGCTCTTAGTCTTGCAGAATCTAAACAACCAGCCATCCCTAATACTTTACTTTTTGGAAAGTTAGAAACTTCTGCTGCAATATAGGTCATTGAATCAACTGGATTAGTTACAACAATAATTATTGTATTTGGTGAATATTTTACAATTTCTTTAGTTATTGAAGAGATTATTTTTCCATTAACTTCAATTAAATCTTCTCTTGTCATGCCTTCTTTTCTTGGTAAACCAGCTGTGATTACTACAACATCTGAGTTTGCAGTATCTTCGTAGTTGTTTGTTCCTGTTACTTTTGCATTTGTGTTAGAAATTGGTAGTGCTTGTTGAATATCTAAGGCTTTGCCTTGTGGTAATCCTTCAACAATATCTGTAATTACAACATCTCCAAGGTTTCTAGCTGCGCAGAATAAAGCAGCAGTTGCGCCTACGTTTCCAGCTCCGACAATAGTTATTTTAGGCATGAATTAATGGGAAAAGAAGGTGTTTATATATTTATTTGTAAAATCATACTTAAATACTAAATTTACAAAACTGCAGTATTTAAAGTAAAATAATGGGTATTTATAAAAGGAAAAATAGGAAACTATATTACTAAGTATGCATTTCCTTAATATATGAGTTTAACAAGAAGAACACTTCTACATTTGGGTGCTGGAGCAGCAGTAGCTAGCCAACTACCTATTGTTTTGACAGGTTGTGGTAGAAAACCGACACCAGATGATTATTCATCTTATGATGTAGATTTTATTGGATTAGAAGGAAGATTAAAAAGAAGATATGATGCAACAGCTAATAATGGTATCGATGTCTGGCTTAGATTATCACAAGGTTATAATGCACCTGAAGGAACCATAAGTGAACACAGAAAAACAACAGATGAACAACGTTTTCGAGAGTTTGTTGATGAAGGAGGAAACATATATCTTAATGCTCCTGAGTTTATAGCACTAGCTCAGAGGGCTATGCGCTCAGAAAGACCTACAATGTTAATAACAGCTCTTGAAGGTCTTGCAGCAGCTTATGAAAAAGGTGTCAGAGCAGAAGATATTGATTTTCTTGAAGAAGAATTAGGATTTACTTATTTAAAAGAGATTGAAGCAGGGTTAGATGGAGCTAGAGAATTTTTAATTATGGGTATGTTAAAAGAAAGATTTGATGATCCTGAATTTATGAAATTAGCTAGAGTTACCCTTCCTGGTTCACGTAAAGATGAAGGATATTTCTTATCTTTAATTCGTAGTTATGATATTGGGGAAGTAGAAGCAGCTGATTTAGAATTACTTGCAAGATCAGGACTTCATGGTAGAGGAATTGGTTTCAACGTTGATACATTATGTGATAGGGCAAAAAGAGGAAATTATAATTTTGGACATAAAGAATTAGAAGAAAGCCTACAAAAAAGATATGATAGCATGAACCAAGGTGAAATAAAAGTTGTATTAAAGGGTGCTTCTGGTCTTCAAACTTTTTTTGATTCAGGATTTGATGAATATTTAACAGAAGCTGGTTTTGTTGATTTAGTAGATACTGTTTGTGAAACTAGATTTGTAGATCTTAATTTCTTGGATTTCTTAGTAAATGCATATTTATCAGGATATAAGTTAGAGGATGATGAGTTTGTAAGGGATGCAAGAGAAGCATATGGATTATTTGTAAATCCTCCTCCACCTTCTCCAGAAGAAGCAGAGCATCGTTCATATGAAAAAAGCAAATTAGAAAAATTAGCTGAGAAATTTGCTCCTGTTGAAGAGAAAACATATACTAGATCATTACAAAGAAGTGCTAGAAAGATCGATAAGAGAATTGAAGATGCTCAAGAACTTCAAAGACAAGTTGAAACAGGAGAAAAAGATTTTCCTAATAAAAGAGTTAATGGAATACTACTTCCTGATACATTTTCAAGTAGTATTATTGGCCAATATGCCACTGATCCATTTTTTAATTGGTTTAATGCCTTTAATAATGCAAATGCTTTTGCAGAAGCTGGACGACAATATGAACAAAATTTCTTACCTGCAAAAGATGAAGTTAATATTGTTTATGTTGCAGCAGGATATCATGTTGCACCTTTAGAAGTTGCATTGCAATTATTTGAACAAGGAGCTGTTAATCGAGCAAACTATGTTTATACCGATGTCGACGAGCAGTCAATGAATGATTATGTAACAGTTCTTTCCTTACTTAAAGAACAAGGTTTGTTTAAAGAAGTTACTGTTGAAGATTCTAATGTGGATGTTGGAGAAGAAAAAAGAATAAGAGTAACATATGAAACTAAAAGTGGGGAAGAAAAAGAAATAAACATCAGATATGCATTATGTGGAACTGGTTTAAGAACAATTACATCAGATTATGTAAAAGATGCTGATCTTCTTATTGATCATGACTCTGGTTTTGTTGGTTTAGCTGGAGATCCGATGACACGTAGAGCTGAATTTATGTTAGAATATTGGAAAGCACAAAATCCAGACATGGTTTTCTTAGTAGAAGGAGGAAAACCACTTAGTAACTTAGATGCAGATACAATTGCAAATACAGATCATTATTATGGTTGCAGAGGAGATAATGCTTTGCATCCTAAACAAGCAGATCATCTTAGATTAGATCAACCAGAAGAACTGGATGGGTTTGTACTTGTAAAACCAGATTCTAATTATTTAGAAATGTCAAAAAGAGAAATGCTTAATACAATTAGAACAAAGAGAGAATAATTCTTCAATAACTATGTCCGTAATAACTTGGCCTAGAATACATACTGTAAGATCTAGAATAACCAGAATACCCATAATAACTTGGATAAGAATACATGCTATTGTATCGATAAGAACCATAAGAATTTCCATAACTTGAATAACCAGTTGATACTGCAGTATAATGATTGTAATTAGCTCTGTACATTCCTGGAGATGCTGGTTGAGCCCAAGATGCATAAGTATAATGTGTGTAATAAGCAAATGCACTTGAACTTAGCAAAATCAAAAATATAAGTCCGAGCATTATTAGTTTTTTCATTTTAGATTAAAGTGTATACTGCATGATAAGGATGTGAATTTGAACTTCTATAACTTGATCCTGAATTATAATATTGTGCATTTTGTGTATAATGAGATGAATAAACTCTATAAGTTGAATATCTTGGAGTACCTACAGAAGAACTATATGTTGGACTTCCATAAACATTGTAATGATAATATCTTCCTTGATAACTAGGTGAGTAATGATATCCATTGTTAGAATAATCATCATAGTAATATGAAGGATAATTTTTGTAAGTGTAATAGCTGCTTGAATAAGCCAATGAACTAGCTGTAAAAAGTAGTAATAATGCCAATACAATACCTAAGATAGCTATTTTCTTCATTATTTACCCCATTTGTAAGGTAATGGAATAGAATATATAAACCTTTGGGCTAATTAAGTGATTCTAATAATCTAACAGTATTCAAAAATAAGTTTGGATCATATGAATCCCCATATTTCCTAGGCTTTATACCTGCAAAATGACTTGAAAAAGTTCTAAAATTGCTTTCACAATACATTGTAGCTATTTGCATAAAAATTGCACCTACAACTGAAGGCCAAATGTCCTTTGTAAACAAATAAGTTAAACCAAAACCAAGTCCATAACCAGTCATTGATGCTGTAATTCTACCTTTTCTTTTATAAGGTTTAACTTGTTCTAAAAATTGATCTTCTATTGCTTCTTCTTTTTCTATTGCATTATAAAATGTTCTAGCAAAGTCTTCAACAATTGAGCGTTTAGTACCTTCTAATTCAATACCATCTAATACAGAATCAAGACTTAAAGCACCATCATCACTATATTGATCAATAATACGATCTCCAACTTCCTTTAATAATCCTTGGTAATAATCTTGGCCATTATACAAATTTCCTACAGTCATATTTAAACCCCACTTATAGAAAGTAATATTATTTGCTATATAAGCCTTACTCTGAATTACACATAAACTATATAAATCCCCTCAAAACTGCATTATTATGCTTAATATTCTGATTCCAAAGGAAATTAAAGAAGGGGAAACAAGAGTAGCTGCTACTGCTGAGACAGTCAAGAAGCTAGTTGAGATGG
>CAZKVI010000052.1:0-5180 GCA_964556185.1 uncultured Methanosarcinales archaeon | reverse complement strand
AACAGACTGCAATCATAAAAAAGATTGGAAAATTAGAATCAGAAAATGACTTATTGAAAAAAGAACAAGATTCTATTATTGGTAGATTTGCTGAATTAAAGAGATTAAGTAAAGAACACTCTCAAAGAGCTAAAATCCTTGCACAAAGAGAAAGTGAAGTTGAAACTAAACTAACAAGTATAAATAAAAGAGAAATAGCCATTAATGTTGAAGAACAAAAGATTGCAGAAGAAAAAGATGAAACACATAGAGAAAGAATGATGGTTAAACAAGAAGAAGATAGTATTGTTGCAAAAGTAAAACAGATTGAAGATAATAAAAAATTACTTGAAAAAGAACAAGACAGTATTTTAAAGAAAATTAAATTATTACAAACAGATAAAAAGATATTAGAAAAAGAAGAAGATGCTATTGTTAAGAAATATGGTAAATTAGAAGCATTGAAAGCAGAGCTAGGAAATAGAGAGAAAATAACTATATCTAAAGAAAGAAGTCTTGATAAGTATGCAGCAGAAGTTAATGCAAGAGAGATTACTATTGAACCACAAGAACGAGAGCTTAAGAAAAAACAAAAAGAACAAAATGAATTAAAAGACTTATTAGATGAACAAGAAGTTTCTTTGATAAATAGAGTAAAAGAAATTGAATCTAGTGAAGAAAGACTTGGAAAAGAACAAACATCCATTGTAAAAAAGATTGAAATGCTTGAGAAAAGCAAACAAATAATAAAATTAAGAGAACATGAAATGAAACAATTAATGAATAAATTAGAGAATATGGAAAAAGCACTTGAAAGAAAAGAAAAAGAAATTGAAAATAGAGAAGAAAAAGTATGTAAAAAAGAAGATTATATTAGAAAACAAGTTGCTCATCTTGAAAATGTTCTGAAAAAATCAAAAAAGATCAAAGAAATGGAAAAGAAATACGAAAGAGTAAAGAAAAGACTTGATGGAGCATATGAAAAGTTTGAAAAGAATTACAGAGAAAAGAATACTTTTGTATCTAAACCAAAGAAAACATTTGCAAGACCAGTAGCAGCTCCAACAAAGATTGAAGTAAGAGAAAAGTTCGAAACAAAAGTAGATGATATCTTTGGAATGATTCAAGATGCTAAAAGCCTTTCTCAATCAAATCCAGACAAAGCAAGTGAGTTAATTTCTCTATTATTATCAAGATACGCTGCTCTAAGTGAGTCTCATCCAAGGAAAAAAGAGATTTACTATGAAATTCTTAGTTTGAAGAATGAATTAAAGATGGCTAGTTTGTAGGTAGGTTTATAAGGTAATATTGATTCCCTTCTAAATATGGATATTCAAATAACTAATCCAGAAGCTGCGCAACTATATTGCAGAGAAGGATGTGGAGACTGCTGTATTAGAGGTGCTATGATCTACTCAGCTGAAGCAATTAATATTGCAGAAAGAGTTGGAAAACCAATTATTGGTTTTGCTAGTTTAGACTCTACTCCAGATAGAATGCAATTAGGTGGAACCGGAAGCCTATTACAAGAATGTCCTTTCTTAGATTCTGATAGAAGATGTGGAATATATGAAAATAGACCTTTAGTATGCAGAACACAACCATATGAGTATAAAGTTGAATTAAATGGGTCAGTAAGAGTTACAATAAATGGAACACCTGATAAAGATTGTACTAGAAATTGTGGTCCTCCACGACAAGTATCAGATGAGGAAATAGTTGAATTAGTTACAAGAGGATTAAAACTTAAGGCAATTGATGTAACTGGTGTTCTTGCTTTTCATTCTGATATAAGAAATAGAAGAGCCCATGAACTCTACCAAGCAATGACTCTAGATTCTGCAGTAAATAGATTAATTGAACATGGAATAACTGAAATAAGAATATAACCTGAATAAAAAACTACTATCTTTCATCACAATATAGTAGTAAATAAACGAAAGGTTTATATATAATAAGTTAATTAGATATTCAAAATGGTGTCTCAAGAGCCTATAATTGGACTTACAATGGTAAGTGTTAATCAATATTCTCCTGCTGATTTGGAACAAATTATTCCTAGAGATAGAGTTCTTGATCATATTGTTAGACTTCTTCAAACAAGTGATCCTGGATCTGTTGATTCAGTACATTGTGCAGTTAACAGAGCAGCTGAAATGCAATATCATGCAGATGAACTTGGACAAACAGAATATTTCCAAAGATTGGTTTATGGATTTGAAGCTGTTGCAGATGCCCATATGATCCTTGGTAAAATGATTATTGCTGCAAATAGTAGAAAAGGTTCAGAAGCAAGAGCAAGGATTTTAGCAGAAGCAAAAGATTATTCATTAGATTATGCTGATTTACTAAGAGGAATTGGAAATGAAAACATGCATAAAATAAAAAGTGCATCTGAAGAATGTAGAGATAATTTAGCAAAAGCCACAACTATTGATGAAGCTATTAAACACATGTCATTTCTCCTATGTTTTGAATCTCATCTTATTATGAGAATTCCAAGAATCAAGCTTAGTAGATTTCAATATAAAGGTGAAATAGTAAGAAACCTTGGTACTATGGAAACTCATGTAGGTGAAAATGTTGATGAGTTTTATGATTTTTTAAGAGACTTTAATCCAGATTATGCAGATGAATTAATGCAAGGATTAGATAGAAGATCATTACCTCATTCTGCTAAGATAGCAAGGCTAACAACACCATACTTATCTAACTTTGCTCAATTTAATAGAGATGTTGATGAGATTAAAGAAAGACATGAAGTTAAATTATCATATGAGGTGTGATTAATTCTTTTTATTATCAATTACTTCTACAACAGTATACAAATATGTATATTTTCTTGAGAAAACTTTATAAAACGAAAACACCAAAAATACCATATTCATGTGGGGGGTGGGTTTAGAATTATCCATATTTTGGGAATAATTCTATTCCCCTTTTTTATTTTTATAGAACATGGGGGTGTACTATGAAACTTGATATAATCAAGGAAATAGGAAACTATATCTATCACAGTCAAATAGAGGAATCAAATGGCTTAGTATTCATGAGAACTAAGAAAAGACCACTTCTTGTTAAATTCAAAGAAAATATTAATAAAGACTTCTATGCTTGATTTTCTTATGGGAAATTTTACAATATTATTGGAAAAGTATATTGAAATATTAGATAAGCCTAAAGCAGAAATCAAAGAAGGCTTTAGTTTCAAAGCAGCTAAATCTAGATTAGATGCTAGAGAAAAAGATGTTCTTTTGAAAAGAATAAAAGAAACAGCTTGGACTCTACAAGGCAATAGAGATAAACAATTCGAAGTTCTAAGTTTATTACACAAAAAAGAATTAGTAAAATCAGATATTAAAAATATCAAAAAATTAAGCAGTAGTTTAAGACTTCCAACTACTCAAACTGGATTAAAATTAACAATACCAAAAGTTCATGATGAAATCAAAGCTGATATTGCTGCAGATGTTAGAGAAGTTGAAAAAACATTCTCAGCTGGATGTTACAGAGCATCTGTAATTTTATGCGGCAGAGTTTTAGAAACATGTTTGCATAGAAAATACTTTGATGCAACTGGAATGGATATCTTAGAAAAGAACCCAGGCATTGGATTAGGTAAATTAATCGCAAAACTAGATAAAAAAGATGTAAAGTTAGACCCTGGATTAACTCAACAAATTCATTTGATAAATCAAGTAAGAATATTCTCAGTTCATAAGAAAAAAGAAAGCTTTATTCCTTCTAAAGCACAGTGTTCTGCAATCATTCTATATACAATGGATATTGTAGGGAAGATGTTTTAATGATACCCAGGAGTTAAAGGACTTGCACCCCTCACTCCAACTGACTCACGCCGAATACCATCTCCTCTAAATGCTGGATTAATAGCTATAATAGCATTTCCTTCTGTGATAAATTTATAATTAAATGAAGAATAAGCTTTTCTACTTTCTTTATTTCTTACAGGTGCAACTCTATCAACTCTTCCAGCTTCTCTAATTAAGTTAGGTAAACGATCTTCATAAAACTCTCTTTCACTTATATCTTCACCATCATCACCCTTACAATAACTCTTTATTGCTTCCATTGTAAAATAAAATGTTCCTGCATATAATGCTGTTCCTTTTATCTCAACTGGATGACATAAATCTTTATTCCATGGTCCATTCAGAACAAATTTCTTTGCTCTCTCTGCAACAGTTTCATAAATAGACCTAACATGTGAATAAGATCCTCTAACACCTGAACTTAAACCATACCTTTCTACAGTTGATCCTTTTAACTCTGATACACCAAATAATTTTGCAACACTTTCTTCAGAAGGAGATTCTAAAGCTTTAGACAAAATAAATGTAGCCAAACTATAACCATTTATTCTATCTACTTCAACAGTTTGTCCACCAGAATCTACTGTACATTTTACATATCTTAAACCACCAGAACTAATTGCTTGTCTTAAATCTCCTGCTGTTATAAATTTATTCACATAACTACTATCAGGAATATAATTCTGACTTAAATTCAGTTTTGTATCTCTTGTATCTCTTGCAAAAGGAATAAGGGTATTTTTTGCAAAATAAAATACAAGTTTTTCTAAATTATCTTCAACATTTGCTCTAACATCATCTAAACCATCTACTTGAATAGAATTCCAAACCACATCAGTAACAGCATTATAACGTTCTAAAACATTTTCTCTAGAATATAATACTCCTAAATCTTCACCACTTGCTCCATCAATTGATTCAAGACCCAAATCATCTAGATCTTCCTTATCAATACCAAAAGTCTTAACAACATCTTGCTTAGTAAAAACATCTATTTCAGGAAATAATTCATTTGACATTCTTTCAAAAACTGACTGTTCTGTAAGATCTGCTTCAGGATTTCCCATTAAATATGTAACTAGTCTACTAAACCTAAATTCCTCAGCTATATATTCTAAATCCATGCCTTAGACACCCCATATATACTACTTAAGAATAAAGAAATCAATAACCATATATAAACCTTTACTATATCATATACGGCTAATATGAAATCCTAGTTCTAAACAGAATATTTTAAATACGAGTTTCTCGTCGAGATAATTAGTCACAACACAAATCACACGACGAGGTGAACTCAATGAATATAATACAAGACAAGTTTAAAAAAGTTGCGGATTTTTGCTATAAATTATTCAAAATTGCCGAATT
>CAZKVI010000051.1:0-5310 GCA_964556185.1 uncultured Methanosarcinales archaeon | reverse complement strand
CGCTGAAAAAACTTATGTAGGAACTATCCATTCAGAAGTTGGTGATGTTTATTTAAGACCAACCTTAGAATTAATTACACCAGCATTATGGAAAAAAGTTGGAACTATAGCTACAACTATTGCACCAATATATCAAGAAGCAACTTATGGTTTATTAAAATTATTTGGTGATGATGTTTTAGCAAAAGTAAGATCAGAAGGAAAATTCTTACAAGTAATTAATAAAGCAGGAGAAGAAAAATCTTACAAATTATTTGAAGCACTTGCAGAAGTTGCAGAAACAGATGCTTCTGTCGTCAACAATGTAGGATTATATTCTTTTATTGCAACAGCAATGACTGGGTTAGGTCAGTTATCTGATATTGTAGATGATATTGCAACAGTTTATAAGGTTATTGATCCTAAAAAACTTGCTGAAAATCAAGCAGCAGTTATTGGAGCAATAACAAGTAGTGCAATTCACTATGCTGGAACACCAGCTCCAGGAATTTCTTTATCAGAAAATGTTATTGGAGCTTTAGCAGAAGCTCATCCAGATGTTCTTAGAGATCCTGAGGACTTAAAAGCAACACAAGAAGCAGAACCAGCAGCTGCAGATGATTTGGAACAAGTAGTTGAAGAACCAACTGCTCCAGTAGCTCTAACAGGTGCAGCACCAGCAGCATCTGCCGCAGCAACACCAGCTCCAGAAGTCAAACCAGCTCCACCAGAAATAGTTAGAAATCTTGCTTATTATACTAATATTCTAGCTCCAACTAGAACCGAGCAAACAGCAACTGGACAAACTTTAGCTGGACTTGTGCAAAGATATGGACAAGAAGGAGCTTTATCTTTATGTGCAAAGTTAGAAGAACTTGCAGATGAAGACCCAACTGTCAAAGCAAACTTAGGAGCTTATGCAAGAGTTTCATCTGCAATGAAAGCAAAGAATGCAACTGCAGCAGATGTTGCAGCAGTTTATGAAAGATTAGATCCAGCTAAACTTACAGGTGATTTAGGAAAGCTTATTGAAAATATTGGACGTGGAATGGCTGGAATAAGTAGTAGTGCTTCAAAATCAGATGCAGCTTGTATAATGATTGGTTCTTATCTAAAAGATGCAGAACCATCTCCAGCAGCACAAGCCCCAGCTCATTTAGTAAGATCAGGTGAAGTAAGAGATGCAAGAAAACCTAAAGAACCAAGAAAATATGGAAGGGCTGCAAAGAGATTAGGCATTGGAGCAGCAATAATTGGTGCTATAGGATTAGTTTGTGGAGGGGGAATAGCAGGTTTAGCAGGTCTTTATTCTCATTTTAAAGCAGGCACTCCTAGAATAGAAGCACCAGAAGATATTACTCCAGAACTACCAACTACAACAGAACCTACAACAAGATATACCCTCCCATCAGAATGGCAAGATGGATCTTTTAAATTTGTAGTTTATGAAGAAGGTTCTAGTAATCCAATAGGTAAACGTACTGCAAATTATCAAGACGGAACATGGAACATTGAAATTACAGAAGGACAAGAACCTAGATCTTTTAATACATTGAATGATTTAATTCATACAACTACAACAGATCTTGGTTCAAAATATGCTGCAAAATGTGCAAATATTTCTTATGTTGTACAAGATAAAGAAGGAATAGTTGTTGCAGGTTATACTGCTGATAATTGCACAGAAAATATTGAGACAATTATACAAGGACTTGCAGCAAGTTATGTTCAAGGAAAAAAACCAACTACAACAGCAGAACCAACTGAAGATATTATTGTTGTAGAAGAATATGAAGAAACAACACCTGCAGAAGTAGTTGAACCAATCACTCCTGCAGAAATTGAACCACCAACACCAGAACCAATCACTCCTGGTCTAACTGAAGAACTTCTTCCAGATCCAGATGAATTAGCAGGCGTTACTCCAGATGATGATGGTGTAGTTTATGTAGAACCAGTATCACCTGAAGAAACCTTAGAAGCAATAACTCAATATGAAGGTAGAATAAGGAATTATGCAAGAAATACTTTTTATACACACGACGATGTTAAATGTTGTTTTGATCTAGATAATATTCCGGGTCATGGTAATACTAAAGTTTATGCTACAAATGCAGGAGGAGATATTAGATTAGATGCTATGTTAGTTTTTAATGATAACCCTGGAAAAGAAAAGTTAGTAATTACAATACATGAACATGGCACTGATACAAGAATAAATGTTACTCAAAGTGGTGCACTTACTGGATCAGCATATAGAAACTTAGATCCTACAACTAAATTAAGATATCTTGAAATAATAGAAGATAAATTTGATGATATTCTAACAGCAGTTGATGGTTATACGCCTGATGATTGTCCTGTCGAATAATTCAATAATAATACTCATTAGCTATAACATCTTTTGCTAACTTAGCATAATCTTGAGCTCCTCTACTTCTTTTAGAAAACTCAAAAATATCTTTGCCAGCAGATGGTGCTTCTCGTAACTTCGAATTGATCCTAATTGGATCAGTTACAATTTCGTCATAGCCTCTTTTAATCTCAGTAAGTGTTTCTTTTGCTGATTTGATTCTTTTATCAAACATTGTTGGAATAACACTTGTAATTCTAATGTCATGATCAAATAATTCATTAATCTCGTCAATAGTTTGTGTCATCTTTTTCAAAGCTTCCAAAGCCAAGAAATCAGTAGCAACTGGAATAAATGCTTCTTGTGCATAAAGTAATGCATTTATATTTAACAAACTTAATGATGGTGGACAATCAATTATAATATAATCATAATTAAAAACAGATTCCATTTTTCTTTTCAAAAATGTTTCTCTGCTTGTTTCCCCTGCTAAAACTAATTCTGCTTTAGCTAAAGATGCATCACTTGTAATAACATCTAGATTCTCAGAAATATTAACTATACAATCAAATGGTTCAATATCTTCTGTTAATAAGTTATACATTGTTTTTTCTCCATTAACGCATAAGCATGTAGAAATATTTCCTTGTGGATCAAGATCAAGAACTAAAACTCTTTTACCTTTTTGTGCTAAACAAGTTGCCAAATTTATTGTTGTTGTGGTCTTAGCAACACCACCTTTCTGGTTGATAATGCATATCTTTCTCATGTGGGGATCACCGCCTTTATTATTGTTATTAGGGTTTATACTATATCTCGCTTAATATGTTATTTATAAAGATTATTCTTTTTTTAGTAGTTCTTAGCAAAATAAACCCAGTCTTTGGCTGGCTTTCCAGAAAAAAAGCATTTTTTGTCCTTAGGTGGTTTCAAATCCAATGGAATGGCCCTAGAAGTAGCACCCTTTGTCTTAAACTTGATTTCTTCTTCATCTTCTACTTCACATGAAAAAGGAACTTTAATTATTTTCTTTTGTTTAATTGCTTTTTCAAAATCTTTCCAATTATCAACTTCAACAGTATTATCATCCATAAATTTCTTAGCTTTATTAAACAAAGATTTTTGAATATCATCTAGTGTTTTGTCGACGACAGAAGATAAATCTTTTAATTTAACAGTTTCTTTTTCACCATTATCTCTTCTTGCAACAACACATTGTTTATTTTCCATATCTTTTGGCCCAAATTCTATTCTTAAAGGAACACCTTTCATTTCCCATTCATTAAATTTCCAACCAGGTTTATATTCTTCTCTATCATCTAATTCAACTGTAAACTTCTTCAAACTTTTCATAATCTCTCCACATTCTTTCAAAACTTTATCTTTAGTATCATCAAATAAAATTGGAACAATAACAACTTGCAATGGAGCAACTCTAGGTGGTAAAACTAATCCTTTGTTATCAGAATGCATCATTATAGTTGCTCCAACCATTCTTGTAGAAATTCCCCATGAACTTTGCCAAGGCAAATGTTTTTCCTCATCTTTTCCAAGAAATTCAATACCAAAAGCTTTTGCAAAACCTTGACCTAGATTATGAGATGTTCCTAATTGTAATGCCTTACCATCTGGCATTAATGTTTCAATTGTATAAGTTCTTTTAGCTCCTGCAAATCTTTCTTTATCTGTTTTTCTTCCTTTAATAACAGGCATTGCTAATAATTCTTCTGCTACTTTTCTATATTCTTCTAAAAAAGCTAGAACTTCTTTTTCACATTCTTCTTCTGTTTCATAAACACAATGACCTTCTTGCCATAGAAATTCCCTGGATCTTAAAAATAATTTACAATCTTGAACTTCCCATCTACAAATATTACACCATTGATTCATTCTTAATGGCAAATCTCTCCAAGATCTAATCCATTTTGCATACGAATCATAGATTATTGTTTCAGAAGTTGGTCTAATTGCATATCTTCCTTTATCTTCTCCCTTCTTTTCTATCCAAGCAACCTCTGGATTAAAACCAGATGCATGCTCTGCTTCTTTATGAAAGAATTCCTCTGGAATAAACATTGGAAAATAAGCATTCTTAACTCCCATTTTCTTTATTTTAGCATCAAAGAAATCAACAATATTCTGCCAGATAGTAAAACCACTTGGTCTTATAATCATACAACCTTTCACAGGCGCATGCTCTGCAATCTCTCCTTTAATAACTACTTGTTCATACCATTCTGGCATATCTTCTTCTTTTTTTACTGTAATACCTTTAGCTTTCTCTTTTGCCATAAAGCACTCTAATGACCAGCTCTTTTAATATTTTATTGAAAAAAAGGTTTAAATAGTCTATTCCATTACCTTCTGAAATGACAGAGCATAAGATTAAGGGGCCAGCTTATGTAGCCTGTTTGGGTGCTATAGCATTAATGGTTGGTTATGTAGGTTTAAGAATAGCATTTCCTAATTTTGGTTATTCAAAAGCCCAAGAACCAGTAGATTCAATAGAACATACAGTAGTAAAAACCACCGGTGAAATAACTGATGATGGTTCTAAGCAAGACTTACGTGCTCTTTATCAATTAGCAATTGCTGTTCCAGAAAAATCAAGTAGAGATAAAGCTTTAGAAGATTTATGTCTCAGAGCAAGAAATAAATTTTATGAAAGATTTGATGAAGTGATGGCAACCATTGACGAATACAGAGGTCAAGAAATGAATGCAGAAATGGCTCAAAATGTATTTGAACCAATTAATGATCTTTGTTTTCTTAGAGATATGCCTTATCTTTCTTCAACAATTGGCCCAAATAATGAACTTGTTGCAACTGAACTTCCTCTTGTTTGCCAAGCTTACCGAGAAGAAATGACTGCTGGTGTAAATGAAATAATAGAATTATCACATGAACTTAACACATTTAATCCATACCTTGCAGACGCAATAATGGCAGGATTTAGTATGGGTTATTAAGAAATAAAA
>CAZKVI010000050.1:0-5605 GCA_964556185.1 uncultured Methanosarcinales archaeon | reverse complement strand
GTTATTTCAGGATCTCCTGCTTCTGTTGTTTGTCTAATAATAAATGGATTAGTAAGAGCAACAACTGCTAGTAAAATAATTAAAGATCTTGTAAAAAATAAAAATGCTTTAAATTTTCTTTTTTGTTTCTTTTCATCTTGACTAAAGTTAACAAAATTAATAATAATAAGGAAAAACAACAATACTAAAAGAGGTATTGCTGCGTAAATGTATACTGGGTTTTCAAAATTTATGATCCATAATGAAAATGCCATTAACAATCTCCTCTAATTTTTATGTATAATAATTCTAAAAATAAAAATACTAAAAATGCAATTATGAAATATATTGTAAGGCTCTTTTTTGATTTTATTTGAGTTCCTTCAAGACCAATGTCTTGGCCAAGTTCATCTTTTTGTGCGAAACTAATTTGTGATTCAAATTCATTTAATAAATTGATAGCTACTTCTTTATTTTTGTATTCATAAATACCTATTTCATCAAATTCAATCTTTTCTTCTTTTAATTCTTTTCCAGAAGGTGTTATTACTTCTGTTTTCTTTTCAAATAACACTGCTTCTCCTATTTTGTAATTTAATTCACTAATTTCATCTTTTCCAATAATATGATCAATTAATTGTTGCCAGAATAATGGGTAAGATATATCATAGTGGAATGAACTGTTGTCGTCGAAGATTCCATAATAAACTATTAAACCATTACCATATTCATCAACTACAATAAGATCTTCATCAGTTTCAGTATATGCAAGAGTTGTAGCTCCTGAAACTGCATCACCTTTAAAATACATTCCTGTTTTTCCAAAAGAGATATGAGAAGTTACATCAGTTAAAACATGCGAATTAAAAATAAGTGCTTCTTCTTCTTGTAGATTACCTAAGTTAACAGGAAGATCACCTTCAAAAGAGAATTTCTTAATATCTTCTTGTACACCAACAATAAGTGTTGATCCATCTTCTTCTACATTTCTTAATATTTGTTTTATAATTGCTTTTGGAAGTTTATCTCTATCAACATCTGCAATAATATAAATATCATGATCAGGACTAGGAATAATTGGTGGGGTTCCTTCTTCAATTTCTATAAACTCATTCCAAGATTCTTTGTAAGCGTGGAGTAATGGTAATATGTAGTTTTGTTCATTATTAGATAAAAATAAAATATTTTTAGGAACATCTACTGGAATCATTACTTGTAATGTGTTATCTTCTTCAAAATTATCATCTACTGAAAGTTTAACTGTATTAAGTCCAGGAGAATGTGTGAAAAGTACGTTTTCTGTTTCTCCTGGTAATATGTCTATGTTAAATGGTTCCCAATTAATAGTCATTTTCACATTCTGTGATATGTTATAATAATTTTTAATAGAAAATTTAGTTTCATCTTCAGATAAATCTACATCAACAATTCCAATGTTTTCTCCATCTTCTTTAACATCAATAAATTCAACAATTTGACCACGAGCTTCTAAGGATTTTTTTGCAACACTAGGATTTACTGAATCTGTGTTTACAAAATCACTAATTACAACTATTTTTCCTTTTTTCTCTTCTAAGAGGTTACCTGCTGCTAACATACTTGTTCCAATTGCAGATAAAGATGAAGTTGGTTCAATTCTATTAAGAACATCTATTGCATCTGCTTTTTCTCCTGCATCTAAAACAACTATGGGCGAGTTTTGTGCTAAGATAATACTAATTTCTTCTCCTGCTAATGAATCGTGAGCTTCATCAAGAATTCTTTCAAATCTAGAAGTTCCTTCTATTACACCTGAGCTAGCACTATTATCAATAACAATAACAGTATATTCTGCATCTACTGATTCACTTGATTCATAAAATGGATGAGTAGCTGCAATAGCTGCTAAGATTAATAGTAATAAGTGTATTAAGAATAGGAATTCCCTTAGAAAAGTTCTTAGAAAGCTATATCTAGTACTTTTTTGAAATTGTTTGATTAGGAACATTAAGCTAGGGACTGTCTTTTGCTTTGGTTTAGGTCTTATTAGGTATAAAATGATTAATGGAATAAGTGCTAAGAAAAAATATAAGCCTAGACTATTACTTATATGAGAGAATACACTAGTACTAAGGAATTCCTGTATCGCCATATACAATTCCCTTTATTTAATATATATAAAGGTTACGCTAGTAACCTAAGAAGTCCTATGGACTTCTGTGGTTTATGATAGATTCACTATAAATTTATATATGAATAGTTCCATAGATTTGTAATATAATCATAGGAGGTGCTATTTATGAAAAAAATTAGTGTAATATTGATGAGTTTACTTCTATTAGTTACTGTTTTTTTAGTAGGATGTGAAGATGATGACCCAAGGATGTGTATGGTGGAATGTGTGAAAGATGGTGGCGACCAAATGCAATGTGCTCAAGAGTGTGGAGTTGAAAAACCAGATGGCCAGAGACCACCAGTGGAGCCAGAAACTCCACCAGTAACACCTGAGCCAGAACCTGAACCTGAGCCAGAACCAACTGTTGAGTGTAGGTTAAATTCAGATTGTGGTAGTCTTCAAATATGTGAAGAAAGTGCTTGTGTAGATGTTGACTGTAAAGAAAGATGGGATTGTGACTCTGGTTATTATTGCGAAGAGTTTGAATGCGAAGCAATTCCAGAGGGTTCTCCTGATGAAGCTGTAATAGATGATTACCAAGATAGAATCATGGACATGGATGAAAGATTAGATGTAGTATATGATGAAGCTGAAGATTTATATGATTACTTAAGTGCTTCAGGTATTACTGATACAGGAACTTATGATGATTTTGAAGATGAAATTGATGATCTTATAAGTCAATTAGATGACAAATACGAAGAAATTGATGATCTTCAAGATACATTAACAGCAAGTTTGAATGATGTAGAAACCTATTCTCAATTTGCAGATTTCAAAGATGTATACATTGATGATTCAATGGATTTAAATGATTATATTGAGGAAATGCAAGATGAAGTTCACGATATAATTGGTGATATCCAAGATGCTGTTGGAGGAATGGATTGTATTGATGATGCTGATTGCGCTGTTGATGAAGTTTGCGATGCAAATGTTTGTGTGACAACTGTAGAATTAGATTGTACAGATGGATCAGATGATGAAGGAGATGGATTAACAGATTGTGAAGATGATGAATGCGATGGTGAAACAGGCCCTTCAGGAGAAATATGTGAATATGATGAAGAATTAACATGTGACGATGGTTATGACAATGACGCAAATGGTGTACCAGATTGCGAAGATGACGATTGTGATACAGAATCAGGTCCAAATGGAGAAACATGTGAATACGGAACAGAATTAACATGTGATGACACTTATGATAATGATGTAGATAGTTATAGTGATTGCGAAGATGATGACTGCGATGGTGTAAGTGATTGTGAATACGGAACAGAATTAACATGTGATGATTCTATTGACAATGACGCAGATGGATCAACAGATTGCGATGATGCAGACTGTACAGGAATTGGTAGTTGTCCATAAGGATAACTAATTTTTTCTTTTTTATTTTAATTATATTTTAGAATTAGTAAATGTTAGAATTAAAAAAGAAAAGAAAGAAAATTATGGGCAAGGTTCAGTGCCACAATATTCTGTTACTGCGAATGAGCTTGGGCTGACTGTTGTTGCGACCATTTGGGTTCCTGAAAAACTATAATCTCCAAAGTTTGCCAAGATTTCTCCAGCATATCTTCTGTCCATGTCATCTTGAGAACTTACAATAAGTTGATAATGTCTAGAAGAAGATTCAAATAATCCAATGTAAGCAAAACCAGAAGGAACAGTTATTCCATTGAAATCTCCACTATATGTTGGAGTATATTCACAAACATTGTCTATTGAAGTGTCAACACATAGAATTTCTCGGACAACTGAATTATCGCAAGGGTTTCCTACAGCAATTATGTTATAATCTTCGATATTACTTACTTCATCATCTAATTTTGTTGCGTCTACTGATATTGCTTCACTTAGTGCTGATTGTATACTTGCAGCAATATTTGTTATTGCAATAATGTTTTCAGCTCCAGCATGAGCTCCGACAACTAATATTCCATTGTAATTTCCACTCCCATCATCAAACATATTTGGATAATCTGCTAATGTTGCGCTTGTTGCTAGTTCTACATTAGCACATTCAAGTACATATTCATCTTCGCTTTCACATACACCTTCATTGCAAGTATATCCTTCTGCGCATTCTGGGTCGCATTCATCTGTTGTTGTTGGGTAAACACACATCTGGCCCATTAATAATAATGCTGCCAAGATAATAAGAATTCCAATTGTTACTTTTTTCATAATATCACCTTTTAATTAAAATGGTTTTAATTTAATCTTTTTCTCTTTCTTTTTGTCATCAACTAAAGGAGCTAATTCATGACTGTGATGTACAGAAGCTCTGGCTTCTTGCTTTCCTCTGGAAAGTATTTTTCTTTCTTCTCTTTTGTCTGGTGTTAATTCGTGTGCATGTTCTGCAACTTTACTTTTCTTATCTTTTTTTGGAAACAAAGGAAACTTTTTCTTTTTCTCTACAGACGAGAAAAAGCAAATTAATGCACTACCTACAAAAGAAACAACACAATTCAAAATTAAGATTACATGTTCTTGAGTAGCTCTCATTGCTGGCATGGTTTCAATAAATCCAATAAAGATTCCTGCAGTAATTCCAAGTGCAGCTAAAGGTAAGAAATTAATGATTGCTCTACTACTAATAAATCCTATTACTAAATTAACAAGTGCAATACTAAAAAAACTAGGAGCAAAACTCAATAAAACTAATCCGATTGATGAGTCTGTTGAAATACTTAAGAAAATTACAAAAACAAAAACTAAGAATAACGATATTCCAAATAAAAGTTGTCTTGGTAAATGAAAACCCAACGGGTGTTCAATGTCTTCAACTCTTCCGCTTTTTACAGCAGAAACAGCTTTTTCAACCATTTTATGTTCATGTCCATGTTTGATTAGGTTTTTTTTTATTTCTTCTAATTTGTATCCTTTTTCAAGTTCTCTCATAACATAATCAATTAGTAGATTTTCTGTATAATAATAAAGATCATGGGAAATATGTTGTAAATCGTGTTTTTTTGATGGCTTAAGCCTGCCATGTGAGAATTTGACATGTTTTATTACTTCTACTACAACATCTTTATCATAGCCATAATGTAGAAGTGCTTTTTCAAGATCATTAATACCATAGCCTTGGCTTAATTGATGATCTACATAATAAACTAAGTGTTGAACAAGATATTGTCTATCAATAATATCTTCTTTTTTTGGCATATTATGTTTTTTGGATATTGGAGTTTAAATAGTTTACGAACAATATTCAAAAGCAAAATATAAATACAAGGGATTCAAGTGAGTATCTATGGAGAACCTAAAACAATGGACTCTTGAGTTTATTAAACACAAAGATCTTATTCAAAAATCTATTACAAGTATAAAAGAAAATGATGTTATTCATGTAAAATCTAAAGATAAAGAACAAGTGTATGTTGTACAGCCAGAGATTGATGGATTTCAAGAAGCTATTGATTATTCTGAAAAAGATATATGGGTTGTAATGGTTTGTTA
>CAZKVI010000049.1:0-5719 GCA_964556185.1 uncultured Methanosarcinales archaeon | reverse complement strand
TATTGAGAAATTCAAACCAGATATTGTATTTAATCTAGAGAATTCATCTCGGAAAGACTTTATTCATCATAGAAACTCAGGAATGAATCACATCATAGCAAAGATAATGCACGAGAAGAAAGTTAAGTTAGGTGTTTCTTTTTCTAACTTGTTGTCGTCTAAGAAGAGAGATGTTTTGATTGGTAGAATAAAACAGAATATTAAATTGTGTAAGAAGTATAAAGTAGGGGTTGTTGTTTCTAGTTTTGCAAAAGATGTTTATGGGTTAAGGTGCGAGAAAGAAATGGTGAGTGTTTTTTAGTTATTCAGGTAAAATAATTTCACAATCTTCTTCTGTCATGTATTGCTCAAATCCATATTGGGTTCTAATGTCTCTTAGGCCAAGCTCCATCATACCTACACAAACATCTTCAAGAATATTAGATATGTTGCTTTCTAACATATCTCCTCCACAATCACCAACATCATTTAAGAAGGTTCCACACCGTTCTGACCCAGATACTGATACCCTTTCTGTTCCATCATTATTCCAACATTTTATCATTGCTTCATCAGGTCCAGAATCGCAAGAGAGTTCTACTGATTTGTATCCAGTGCAAGGAAATTCAGATTTAAATCCATATGTAAGCTCTACTAGATCACCATTGAGATCATCTTCAAGCTCTCCAGCATAATTTACTTCCATAAAATTATATTTTAATCCATTGTATGCGGGGATCTCTCCTTGGTCTTCTAAATATCCTGTGGTTGCATCTAAGCTTCCTGCTCTCCAAAAGAATTCCCTAATGTCTACTGTTCTACTCTCTTCAATTAAACCAGTACTTTCTAACCAACCATATGGAACATCATGATTAATCATGTCATCTCTATTGTTGCCAGGAAAGGGTAGAAATGCTTTTGTTTGTTGTCCATCTAAATTAATATTTGAAAAATAATATATTATTCCATTACTACATAAATCTATATTAAATTCTCCATTGTGGCTTCCAAAACTAGCCAATGCTAATTTCGCTATATAATTTGTTTGAGTTGTAAAAAGGGGGCGTTCATATTCACAATCTATTGCACACGCACCTGGTTCTCCAAAAACCCCCCATTTAATTGGAGTATGGGTAAATCCATCTCCTCGATCTACCTGTACTGATCAAGATTAGGGGTTAGTGAGAATTATAGCTGAGATAATTACAATTAAAATTATTAAATTAAGTAATACTTCCCTGGATTCCATTTTATTTATTATGGATCACTTTTATTTATAAATTTAGCGACATTATTTGATTTGTATAAGTAGTATAAGATGAATAGTTGGAATATGAATAAACAGATATATCCAATATGTCTGAAATCTGAGACAGGATGATCATACGTTTTGAACATATATTGGTTTGTTCTTAAGAGAAAATCACTTAAGAATTTTATTAAGAACCATGAAAGAATTAACAGATAGCTATTATATTTTGCTAGTTTTGTGAATTTTAGAAAAAGAAAGCTTTCTAAAATCATTCCAAAATGGGCAAATATTTGGATTACAGTGTAATTAGTTGGCCCGTTGATATCAATTAACGTAGGATATATCACAAAAGCCATAATGAAACCATAACTTATTCCAGCGATAACACAATATAATGCTAAAGTTGAATTTACTTTGTTTTGCCAACTGTATTGTAAAAATGCCAAGGTAAATACTCCCAAAACAATTGTGCAAGTAGGTACAAATATTTTTAAGTGCCATGGCCATTGATAGATAAATGGAATGTATGTTAAGTAACTAACATATGTTAAAGGAATGTGAATAAGGAAAATGAGGAATAGTAGAAAACTATGTTTTTCTAAGAAGATGTTTATTTTTTCAAAAAATAAAATTGTTTTGTTTAGCATAAAATTGGGATGTTGGAGTTACTTATAAAATTATTCTGAAAATTCATCTAGAATTCAATAACTTTATATTGTTGTTTTTTGTATTGGTTAAGATGATAGGCCCAATTGCTTTTAATCTTGGAAATATTTCTATTAGTTGGTATGGTATTATGTTTGGACTTGGGTTGCTTTTGTGTTTTATTTTATGGAGAAGAATAGGGATAGAGAAAGGAATGAGTAGAATAACTATTTTAGAATTATATCTAATTACAGTTGTTTCTATTTTTATCGGTTGTAGGATTTTTCATGTTTTTGTTTATAACTTTGATTATTATCTTTTGAATCCTTTGGAGGTGTTTTTTATCTGGCAAGGCGGATTATCTTCCCATGGGGGATTAATTTTCGGAACACTTGGATTTTATTATTATTGTAGAAAAAAAGGTTTAGATTTTTGGAAATGGGCAGACATTGCAATTATACCAATGGCATTGGTTACAGGTTTTATAAGAATTGGAAATTTTCTTAATGGAGAAATAGTTGGTAGAATTACATCTATTTCGTGGAGTGTTGATTTTGGAGATGGTTTTTTAAGACATCCTTCTCAGTTGTACGAAGCTGTTAAGAATTTCTTTGTTTTTGGAGTCTTGTTTAGTTGTAGAAATTTGAATTTGCCAAGAGGTGGTTTTTATTGGGGATTTATTTTCTTGTTTTCTTTTTTAAGATTTTTTACAGAGTTTTTTAAGGAGTATTTGGTTTTCAGTTCTGGATTAACAATTGGTCAATGGATAAGTTTGTTTTTGAGTATTATTTCTGGAGTTATTTTGTATCTTTTGTTTACAAAGAAATTAATCTTAGGAAAACCTAATTGAAAGAAAGACAAGTTATTGGATAACCCCCTTGTTGTTTGCATTCAACAATACTATTACAATTGTTTGTTAATTCATCTGTTGAAAGATTGTTACAATGTTCACTGTTTTCATTTGCATATGTGGTGATTAAAATACAATGGTCCGTGTAAGAAATTCCTCTTGGGTTTGTGCCTTCACTTAGGAAAGAACATGCACTTGAATCATCATTTTGTTGGGCATATGTTTGTAAGATCACATTGGTTTCTTCTTCACCTTTTTCATTAATGAGTTCTTGAACTAACTCTTGTTTTTCTTGATCTGTGCTAAATTTGAATTGACATGTAAACAATTCTTCTGGGCAATATTCTTCGTTGTTGTATTCCATTGCATACTCTAAATAGCAGTTTTCTTGTTCATTTTCTTCAAGGCCCTCACATGCTTCTGGATAATCTCTTTCAATTGCAAATCTAATAAAGCAAGAATAATATGTGCATAAACTAGCATCATTTAATTCAAGAGCAATATTGATTTCACAATTAATTGGATTATATGCTTTTTCACATGGCCCAGAACTTTCAGAATTTATGGCTAGTGCATACAAACATTTATCTTCGGCCACACCACAGTCTTTATCTTGTGTTTCAGTTGTTGAGTCTTCTGTTGTTTTTATGTTATCAATGAATGGAATGTTGTCTACTTTTTGATCATATGCAACATAATAAGTAACAATTAGATAAGATAAAGCAAGAATTACAATTATTACAATTCCAGCAAAAATTAAATTTGTTCTTTTCAAATGGTTGTTTAATTTATTTCTAGATTCTTCTAAATGCGTTTCTCTAACTAAAATGTCTGGTTTTTGTTTTAGTATTGAGAATGTTTCATTTATTTCATGTTCATCATAACCAGAACTTAATAGCTTTCTTTTAATTACATCTCTAGAAAAACCTCTACTTAACTCTTTTTCAACATAATTCTTCAATTGAGACATTTACTAATCTTATAAGCATAGTGTATATATAATCTTTTGTGCCTACTTTTGAATGAATTCTGTTAAGTTTGTGATTGAGAAATCGATAAATATATATACACATAAAACTGGAAAAAACCAATAGAGAGTTTAAAAATGCGAGTATGTGGGAAAAAATTAGGATTTACTATAGTTTTTGCTATTTTATTGACTTTGATGTTTTCTTCTATTTCTCTTGCTTATACTCCTGGCTCTTCAGGACTTTATGAAGATGGGGAAGTAGATGGAGATTATTCTTTTTCAAGCCATCCTCCTGCTGCTTCAGGACTTCCTTCAGATTTTTATGGGGATGAAGGGGAGTTTAATAAAATGTTTTTTGATTTTGGTGGTCAGTATCTTTTTTTAGAATTAGGGATGGTTTGTAAAAGCCCTGTGAGAGATGAAGACGATGCACCTATACCTCTTGTTGTTTATGACTCAGTTAAGAAGTATGGTGTTATGGCAGGAGAAAGAATATACTATGATAGAGATGATGATAGTTTGGCAGGGCAAGGATTGGATTCTTATTTAACTGCACAAAATTTTCCAAATTCATATGAAGATTTAATGCATTATAGAAATCCCGCACATAACGATTATGCAACTCTTCCAACTGCTTTTGATTTATATTCAAAACAAGGAGCGGACTGGGATGATGTTACTGTTTCTGTTCCAATTGCAGTTGAAAATCCTCTTTCCGCATCAGGAGATTCAACAGATCCTATTTTGTATAGGTATGAAGGAGTAGGCAATAATGATGGAGGAGATTTTGGTGATTTTGGTTGTAGATATTATGAGAGATTAATGCATGTTTTTAATTTGAGAGATTTAACAAATTCAGAGACTGCCTTGGAATCTAATCAATATGCTATAGCATATGGTCCTGGACAAACAAAGGTTCAAAATTTTGGAGAATTTTTTGAAGCAGGAGAGGTGGACCATCCTGTAGATTTAGATAAGGATTTAGAAACTAGAGAATTTTTAGATGAAGATGATTACGCACTTGATATTGAATGGGATGCTAATCAAGAACAATGTGAAATAATTGGTGGAGACTGGTTAGATGCAGAAGGCCATGAAGAACAATATTACCTTCCTGTAAGTGGATATAAACGGGCATGTTGTGGAGACGACAGCATCTGGATTAGAAATATTCAAATTAATTATGATTCTTCTTTAAATCTTAATGATGTTGATTTAGAAATATATGCTGCTCAAGATGCAGGAGATGATGAACTAGAGAGCGAGATTAGACATAGGTATTGTTTATATGGTGGACATTTAAGTGAGGTCGGAGAAGGATATAGGTGTTTAAGTCAACCAGTTACTTATTTACCAGAAGACGAAGATGATTATAATCACGGGTTGCATGTAGCGTATTTTAGAGAGAAGGACGACGATATTGATGGTTCGACTGCTATCGATTCACCTTATGATCCTTATTTTTTTATTGAAGAAGGAGAGTCACTTTATGAAACAGATGAAGGAAAGTGGTCAAGTGGATATAGTGTAGATGGTGATACTAATCCATTTTATTGCCATTATTATTTTGATCCAGAAGAAGGAGACATTTATCAATGGTATGCATTTAATCAAGGTAGTTCATTAGGTGATGCAATGGATATAGATCCAGAAGTTTGTGAACTTCTTGGAGGGGCATGGACAGGAAGCCACTGTTGTGGGCCAAGGTACAATTATGAAGACCCTAGTTATGCAACTGATGGAGAATATATTAATGTAAGTTATAGTGATCCAATTTATGAACTTGAGTACACAGATGCTGATGGAGATTTAATACAATGGAATGATCTAAATGCTAATGTATATAATAATCCGGCTTGTGTTGAATCACAATTAGTTTTAAATGGTGAAACAGTTTTCAAGAATACAACTGGTTTTAAAGAAATTGAAATATTAAATGCAAATGGAACTTTATATGGGTGTAATTTAACTCCAGGAGATCAAATTGGTTTAGAATATGATTATTATGGTGATCCAGACTATT
>CAZKVI010000048.1:0-5825 GCA_964556185.1 uncultured Methanosarcinales archaeon | reverse complement strand
GTATATGATCATATACTAAAAGATTATAGCACAAAAAGAAAAGATTTAAATATATGTACGCATATCGTACATTTATGTACTTTAATCATACACCAATAACTGAAGCTGAGGTAAAAATATTAAATATATTCCTAGATTTAGATAGACATTATTTTGCTGAAATAAGTAAAAGAACTAAAATCACAAGACCTAGAACAATGAGGGTTTTGAGAAAATTAGTCAAGAACAAAATATTAGAGACAAAAGATGAGGCTAATATTAAGTATTATTATTTAAGAAAGGATGATATAACATATGTTACTCTAAGTATGATTGAATATAATAAGACAAAACAATTCCTCAAAAAATACAAAACAATAAAGAGAGCTTTAGAAATGTTTAAAGAAAAGTATGATAATGCTTTAATATCTTTAATATTTGGTTCTTATGCTAAGAATTATGCAACAAAAGAGTCTGACATTGATTTATTATTAGTAAAAGAAAGCTTTTCTAAGGCTAAAATAAAGAAGATCGAGGACATTATTGATTTAGTCAATGGTAGAACAGGGTTAAGAATAAATCCTCATCTAATGAAGCTAGATGAGTTTAAAGAAAGAAATGAGCTTGCAAAAGAGGCCATAGAAAATCATATAATATTGAATGGTGCAGAATTATTTTTCAAGGTGGTGATAGAATGAAACCAAAGAAATGGCAGATCTGGTTAAAGAACAAGAAAGCTTTGAATCGAGATTTTCACATATACAAAAAGAAAAACATGATTAGAAAAATAGGGACATCTCCAAGAGTTGCTAAGATTCATATTGATAAATCTTATCATAATATTGATTTTGCTAATTTTACAATATCAAATCAAGGTAAGATTACTAAAAGAATTGAGACAGAAACTTATTCTGATTGGGTGATTGTGATCTCTTATTATGCAATGTATCACGCAGCAATGGCTTTGCTGTACAAGATTGGTTACAAAGCAAACACCCATTTAGCAACAATCTGTGTTCTTTGTAAAGAATGTCTTGGAAAGACTCTGGAAAAAGAAGATATTGAAAAATTATCTCATGTTTTGAAGCTTAGTGAGGATGAGATAAAAGAAATAGGAAGAGCTAAAGAAAGAAGAGAAAGAGCAAGTTACTCAGGAAGTATTTCCTTTGAAAAAAAGTTGGCTGAGATGACTCTTGATGACGCAAGAAAGTTTATTAACAAAATAGCCGACATTCTCTCAGAATAATCCCCTTTACCCCTCCCACACATAAATAATGTTATTATACATCTGTAAATTACTATTTAATGCAAGGGTTAAAAACGCTGTAAAGGTTAAATTCTTTGTCCAGAAGCAGTCTCACCTGTGCGTCACAGGTGTTCAGCTGATGCAATTATATCTTCAACAAATTCTTTAGCTTTTTTTGGTCCAAGACAAAAGCTTTTATTGTGGTCGACAAGTTTGTTATATTTTGTATGAAACTCTCTTGGACAGACAAAGATCCACTGATCAAAATGCTCATTCAACCATTTAACTTTTTCTATCAAGTTTTCCATCCTATTAACACCAGTCTCAATTTCTATAGCCATTTTATAGTTTTCAAAGGATAAAACAACATCTGCTCTCTTATCACCAATTTGATGCTCTATTTCCATGTTGTCATGCAATTCTGCAAACAAATGTTTCATATAAAAATGTTTACTGCTTTCTCTTGAGTTCTCTTTTCTAATGTAATAACCACCGCCTTGAATTCTACCATCAAGTTTTATGCCATCAACCTGTACAAAACCTTGCGCTTTTGCTCTTAGTTTTTGTTCATCACTTAATTCTTTAGATCTGTAAAGGTCAAAGTCTAACTTTTTGCCTTGATACTCTAAATTAACTTTCTTTTTTACATCTAACTTTCCTTCTTTAATATCATTCCTTATCTCTTCATAGATATTTATATCTTCTTCACTATCAAGATCTGGTTTTGTGTCAATATCATGTTGTGAATAGAATTCAATTGCTTCTTTTCTTTTTATTTTTCTTTCTTCTAGCTCCTCAAAGTAAAATCTAGCTAGTCTTTTTGCTTCTTCTTTAATATCTTCGGGATAATTTTTGTTAATTGGCAGAACATTTATTGACTTTTTCTTCTTTTTGAACTCTAGTAATTCATTCACTTTATTATCATATTTTCTTTCTTCTTTTAATTCTTGCTCCATCTTTTTATTCTTAAGCCTATTAATTCTTCTTTCTTCCATTTCTCTTTCATTTTCTTCTTCTATTTTCTTTCTTCTGATTAGTATCTTAGTATTCTTGTAGAATTTGTTTATTCTGGCTTTGTATTTGCAGGAAAGTTCTTCTGGCAGATTATTAATAAACCACTTAATCTTATTGTATTTTTCTTCAGTTTCTGAAGGGTTATATCCAAAAAAATCAGTTTTAAGTTTTTGTAATAATTTTTCTTCTGTTTCTTCTAAATATTCTTGTCTTTGTTTCTTCTGTTCTATACTCAAAGCAATTAAGGAATATATTTTATAAGACATATACAATGAAACAACTGCTGTTATAGTTCCTATGAAAATCATTCCAACCAAAGTCCAATTCAAAGCATAGAAAGAATTGATCATATCTGTTATACTCTCTTTTCCACCTTTCTCTTCCCACCAAACATACATTATGATAGCTAGTACTACTGCTCCAGCTACAAAAAGATTAATATCAAAGTCTCCTTTTTTGTTATTCATTATTCCCACACTCTCTTGAAATCATCTATAACTCTAGTTCCAGAGTAATTCAAGTAAACGTCTGTCGTTTGTATATGAGAGTGACCTAGAATGCCTTGTAAGGCTCTGATGTTTCCCCCCTTATGTAAATAACATACTGCAAAAGTATGTCTTAAAACATGAGGAGATACCTTCTTCATGATATCAGCTTTCTCTGCAACTCTTTGAACTATTTTTTGAATCCATCTTGTTCCATGTTTTATTTTTCTATGGTCTTTGAAATACTCCACTAAATAAAATCTAGTTGTACTACTCATTGGAATAACTCTTCTTTTCTTTCCTTTGCCAATCATTGTGATACAATCTCTCTGCCAAGAGATTTGATCTTTTACTAAATTAGCTAGTTCAGACACCCTCATACCTGTTTCTAGAAGAACATTAACTATCAATGATTCTTCAAAACTTTTACATGCTCTTCTCAGATCATCTATTTCATATTCTTCTAATGGTTCTCGTTTATACATAAATTTCACCCCCTATTTTTTCAATTCAATTACAAATTTAAATTCTGTTTAAAAAATTGGGCCCAGATTGTCCCAATATTATATTCAAGTAAATCTTATAAAAGCCTAATGGCCAACTCATGGCCACCATATTTATTATAATTCAACTTCTTAATAAATGAAGTTGACAATTTTACCGTTAATTGTATATCATATTGATATACTTTTTAAATAAACAAAATACTATTTAATTGTCCTTAACAAAAACTACGTAATTCTTGCGTTAAAACTAATAGGTACTAGTAGTATAAATAACCCCTTAACAAAAACCCATGAATGGAACATGGGTTTTAATGATTTATCTGTTTAACACCAAATAAAAAAAGAACTCGGAGAATATATGTTGATTGTAGAAATCAACCAACAATTCCATAAATACTTCCATCAATTGTTTTTTCTAGTCCTCTAACATTCTCACCAATTATTTGTATCCACATCTCAACAGAAAGCCCAACATAATCATCAAGAATTTCACAAGGTACAATTATATCTGTTTCTTCATCAGGACTTAAAACAATATCTAGATTATCTAAAATAGGGCAATCTGCATGTTGTCCAGCAACCGCATCCATAAAATATTGATTAACTTGAGTAATTGTAAATGTAGTAGCTCCAGTGTTTTCTATTGTCATAATAAAATTATCTTCGTTTATTTCATAAGAATCACATTCAAATTGTGAATCAAATGAACAAGGCTCCACTTCATCTAATCCATCATTTAAAACTTCAATCTGATAAACCTTTGGATCATCCCAATTCTCATTTGTTCGTTGGAGTGTCCATAAATAAGTTCCATCATGCGCCAAAGCCCATGTTCCTTCTGCAGCAGAATAGATTTCTCCAACAAGATTTCCTTGAGTATTATACTTACAAATCCCTTTACCACATCCAGCCACCCAAAAATATTCACCATCATAAGTAATTGTTTGGCCACCTTCTCCTTCTAATTCAAAGATTTCAATAAAATTTCCCTGCCTATCAACTTTATATAATTGATTATGTTCAAGCCAATTTACTAAATATAAATATTGACCATCCCAAGCGATTCCAGAAGCCCCACTTCCCATTTCAGGAATTTCGAAAGAAGATATTACTTCACCAGTATTAGGATTCACTTCAAAAACTTCAAGACCACTAAAATCATTTATCCATAAACTACTACCATCCCAAGCAATACCATGGTCCTGTGCAATACCTAAATCCTCAAACTCAGAAATAATGTCTCCATTTACTGGATTAACTTTAAGCAAAGCACCACCGCCCGCATGTTTAAACTTCCATAAATATTCACCATCCCAACCTAACGACCAACCAAATCTATTCGGATCTATATTTAATTTCTCAATAACTCTTCTTGTTTCATCTTCATCATCATAAACATATGGATATCTATCTTCAGGATCGCCAGGGATATAACCTAAGTCAAAATTCACAAGGTCATCATAATCAAAGACTGGCTCTGTTATCTCAACAGAATCTCCCTGTAATATTGGAGTTAACGGCAAAAAATTCACATTGGATACAATTTTACCCCAAATGGATTTAGCAAGCCCTGTGCCCCACCAATTATTGGTTATATCAATCTCATGCATGTTATACGCCTCAAGAGCAATATTATTATCATAAATATCATTATTATTAACAACAACCCAACTTTCAAAAACCGATATACCTATTTCATTATTTATGATTTCATTAAAAGCTAGTTCAGCTTCAGTTTCAAAATAAAAATGTAAACCTTCCTCACTACTTCCTTCTATTAAATTAAATCTCACCTGAGCGTTGCTGTAATCATCAAAAGTTATACCATTCTTATTATTTCTTAGAATATTATTTTCTACAGTTGCTTCGGTTGCTTCTCCATGAATACCTGCACCGTTATTATCTATGATTATATTATTAGAAACAAGAACATCATAATTAAATTGTTCCATTGCGATACTATTGTATCCTACACCATAAAATAAATTATTAATAATTTCAGGATTAGACCTTTCAAGATAGATTCCCTCCGAATTTATCCATCTTATTATTGAATTTGAAACTGTCCCTGAAGAATCAAAAAAACCAATGCCTAAGTGAGCATATTCCACAATAGCATAATCAATTATGTTATTATTTTGGCTATCTAAAATATTAATTCCTTCCCAATCTCCATTAATTGGATCTTCAGAAGATGAGGTGAACCATATTTGCTCCTCTGATGTTCCAACAGCTACAAGCGTGCCTCCATTCGAAGTAAGACTACCCATTCCAGGATTTTTATAATCCACACGATCTTTAAACTTAACAACTGTTCCTGGCTCCACTGTGAGCGTCACGCCATTTTCTACTATAACTTCACAAGAAACATGTATATTCCCCGACCATGTTTCATCCTGCGTTATGTCTCCACATTTTTCAATAAAAGTACATTGGTTATTACAACTCCAGCCACAATCTAAGCCTTCTTCTCCTTCATTATAAATTCCGTCAATGCAATGGATTGCCATTTTCTTAACAGCTTCCCCATTTAAATCAGAATCATTTGATACTATTTCAATTAAAAAAACACATCCAAGAATCACAACAATTACT
>CAZKVI010000047.1:0-5885 GCA_964556185.1 uncultured Methanosarcinales archaeon | reverse complement strand
TTTTCTTGTGATGAAAATCTTATGCATTTAGCATATTTTCTGCCCATTCTGCCTTAAAAGCGCTATTTAGAAATAATTTATTAACCCTAAATGCGCTTTCACTCGGGCGTTATATGCTTGGATAAGCCGGTGATTTATAAATGTTTTGGAAATATTTATAAGTGACCCTGTGTTCTTTTTTAGATTATGGCGGTAGTATTGTAATCTGGTTAGCATTAGGGACTGTGGATGCTGACAGGGAAGCAATTTGCTTGCATAATGCTTTAAAAGTAAGCAGATATCCCTAGGTCCGGGTTCAAATCCCGGCTACCGCCCTTTTTATTTGGGTTATATATAACCTTGCCTGTTTTTAACGCTTTTCTAAAATATACTTTCTACTATCTATCAGAAAAACTCTCAAAAAAAACACAAACTTAATAAATTGTTTTCATTATAATTGAATTAAATAGGGCTTTAAGAACTAAAAATTTTAAAGGAGGGATTAAAAATGAAAAATATTATTATTATTTTGTTATTTGTTATTTTATTAAGTGGCCCATGTATTGCTAATGAATGGGATGAACAAATTTTGGAATCAACTGGTTCCGCAAATATAGTTCTAGAGGGTTTTCAGATTCTAGATGGAGCTTATGCACATTCTCAGATGGAAGTTAAAGTTAAGATAAAAAATCAAGGTCCTGATTCTATTTATCTGCATACGGAATTATGGGACAATAGAGAAGGAGAGGAATTTATAAGGGTTCACAGACCATATTATATTCCTGAAGCAGTAGAAGCTAAGATTGGAGAATCTGTGGAAGAAAAGTTTTATGAGAAACCAATTGAGATAATACTCGCAGACGGAACAATGGAGAAACGAGACTTAACAACAAAGACCATAAAGATGTGGGAAGAACCATATGAAGAAGAATTAGTAAATATTGAAACTGGAGAAATTATGCACACTTCCAAAGGAGGAGGAGAATGGGAAACACTAAATCAACAAACAGTTTTGTTTAACCCTGGTGAATCTATTGAATTAAACTATGTTACAGATGTACTAAGAAGAAATGGTGGATTAAATAGCGGAATGCATAAAATTACGGTTAAGCTAAAAACAAATGATGTTGGAGATCCAAATCCTAATGATAACATCTTAATAAATAACATTGATGTTATGAAGAGACCGGACTTTGTCCTAAAAGGCCCAGTAACTCCAGAACAATTCGCAGGAGAAGGTGAAGTAGAATTTCCTGAACTATATGAAGAACTAGAGATTAAAGAAGGCGAATATTGGATTAATGATTATGAAGAATACGCAAATGAGAATGGAGATTTATGTACAAAAATAGAGGAGAAAGACATATGTATCCTAAGACAATTTGATGGGGAATACTACCCTTATGCTGTTGATGGCCAAAAAAAGAAAGTTGGAATTATTAATCTCTGGATTTACAAGATTTTTGCTGGGGAAGAAGACCCATTATACAAATATTTAGGGGGAATCTTTTCCGTTAATATAAATGGTGTGAAAATCTCTTATATGGATGTTGGTTGGAAAATTAAGCTCTGATTTTATTTTTTTAGCAGACAGATAAAGAAGAATGAAGTTAATTAATTCCATATTCAGTAGTACAGATCCCTCCAACCGAAGCAGTATTTGTCTTTAGATATTCGCAAATTTGCCTTTCATTCACCTGCCCATATATTCTTCCTTGATAATTAAGAGAAGAATCACACAAATAATTTGTATCCCCGACGTTACATATCTGATCAAATATGTCTTCTTTTTCCCCCATAACTGAAACTTTTGTTGGTTTCATAATATCAGCTGATTTAGTATAACCTCCTCCTGCATTATCACAAGTCACTTCAAGTTTATGATTAGCATTGTTTTCATCACAGTCTATCACTCCTTCCTGCCCACAACCATTCCCCATCAAATCTTTCCAAGGCGCATTTTGTAGACAATCATCTGTAGCACCCAGGTTTGGTCTACAATAATAATAACCATCTAAATTATATCCAATGGTTTCTAGAACACAATCTTCTGTTGGATTCAAGTAAGGGGAGAAATAACTATATTTCCAAGGTCCAAAGTTATAATTAAAATGGAAGGTTTCAACAAAATCGTGATTGTTAAAAAATGATTTCAATTTATACTCCTCTCCCAATCCAGCAAGTTTATGACCTAATTCGTGAGTTAAAACACCGTCCAATCTCAATTTTTCAGTACATTCTTCTACACTAAAATAATTTAAGCAGTTATCTAAATCTGGTTTACCAACATATATTTTAATAGAATATGTCTGCCAACAATTTACGCCCCAAACTCCGCCACTTTCTCCGGTTGTCAAATAAATGGGCACTAAATTTGGCAAACCAAATCCCAACCTAAGTTTTTGATCATAACTTAAAGAGTTTAAATTGGTTCCTTCTGTATGAATTAAATCATATGGTTTTATTGTCCAAAGAGTATTTTTATCTTGGACTGCTTGGTTAACATACCAAAAGTTAAATTTATTTAAATTTGATTTTAAAGGTTCCACTTCAAATAAGCCAAACTTTTTTTTCAACATTCCTTTTACTATTTTAACAAAAGCCTCCATTCCATAATCAACGTTAAAGAACACCAGGTTTATCCTCTTTTCATCATTTAAGTTGTTATGTCCTGGGAATAATTCTAAATATTCTGGTTCTTCTTGTTTGGGCAAAACAATGAACTCGTAACCAAATATTGTTTTCTCAGTTGCTTTGGCTATGTCTTTCTCTTTATTTCCTGTAAATAGTGGGTGTGTTTCTTGATTTCCATTTTTATAATGTAAAGTGTAGCTTAATAACCACCAGTATGCCCCTATAGGCAATTCTAATTCAAACAAATTTGGTTCATATACTTTAATATCGTTCTGAATCAGTTCTATTGCATATGATTGGTCTTGATCTGGATAAAATTGGTTTTCTATTGCAATTATCTTTAAACTGGCATCCAAAGTTTCCAAATCATCAAATTTTTCTTCATTTAGTATGGGATAATGAAGTAATTTAATTTTCCGCCCGTCTGATTCTAACTGGGGCTGCTTAATTAAGTAAGTAGAAATTGGATCCAGGTCTTCAGCATTGAAATTCTTCCATACTTCCTTATAAGTCGTAAGAATTTTCTTAAACTCTTCTTTACCTCCACCATACCAAATATTATTAGTATAAGTTGTTATATAATTTTGTTTTTTAATCTTAAGGACGTAATCTTTATTGGCGGGAGGATCATTAAAAAAAACTTTACCATCTAAATTTGTGTTTTTTGCTTTCAATGGCTCTGCTAAAGAATAATCAACTCCCGTTAATAATTCCACATTAGCTTCAGCTACTGGTTGTTCGTTTTCATCTATAACTAACACTTCTATGTAGTCCGTTTTCAGAACACATTTCCCTTCCTCACAAACATAACCATCTCCAATCTCACCACAACTCTTCTGCTGATACTGGTACTTATTATCAACACACTTTCCTTCCATTAGATAAGTTTTTCCATTAGGAAAAGTGTGACAATAATCTTCTTTTCCATTCGTGTAAATGTTTGAAGTTACTGTTCCTTTTGTAAAATAATCAACACCGTCTGAATCTTCACACCAAACATTTTCGGTAGAAGTTTGTGCTTCATCAAAACAGCCTAAAGAACATTGCCTATAAGCAGAATAATCTTTTGTCTGCTGTGCCTCTTTTAACAAAGATTGACATTCAGATTTCCAGCAATTCCAAAAAGCTTGTTTTTGCTGTGAAGTTAGTTGAGCATAACCTTGACCAGTTAATGCTTTTTGTTCAGACATAATTAACGCAGGATCATCGTTTGGCAAATCTTTTAATTCTTCTTTAGTTAATGGGGATTTTTCCACACAGCCAACTATAAAAATCAATAAAATGAACATAACAAACAATAAAATCCTCTTTTTCATCTTAAAACTAAAATAAATTTAAAAACTATTTAAATTTAATCATTTATTTAGGGGCAACGACACCCTACATAAGGGGTTTTCGAACTTCTCGGCTACGCTTAGACCTCGGGATAAATCCGAGGAATCTAACATGGTTATACAGAATATTACTCATACGAAAGTTAGAATATTGAAGTTAGCCAATACCATATCTTTTGAAAGAAGTTTAATTTTTGACAAGCAGCAGGTGTACCCTTTACAGGAGGAGAATATAATCCTTCACAACATCCTCTAAATCTCGGATTTTCTCCTTCTTTAGCACATGATAATTCTTTTTTATATTCTTCACCACATTCTCCTTTTTGAAATTCATTTGCATTACATTTATTCCCATCATCAAATAAACAATAATCATTAAATGTATAATCTTCATTAGGAGTATCATTTCCATATTCAAATGTATGCCCATGAATTTCACAAAATTCTTTACTTATTTCACGAGGAGAAATCTCTGCTACTACTGTTGAAACTAAAAAAATAAAAATAATGACAATAAGCATTGCTTTCTTAATCATGACTAAACAAAAATTAAACTTCTATATAAATATTGTTATTAATTCCCGCTTGTGTTCTAGAATTCTTAAAACACTAATGGGAGAAAACTTTTTAGATACCCTTATAAAAACAATACTAAATCTTTTTCTCGCACTTTTGAGATAAAGCCCCATTTTTAATTATTTTACTTACTATAGTAAAAGCATGATTTTGAGTTGCTTCAAAAGAATCAAGCGTTTTATCTCCAAATATCATCTCTGACTTACAAATGAATAATTCAGTAAACGGTTCTTTAATAATTAATTTTTCTCTTTCTTTCTTTAGATTTTCATCTTCTGGTATCTTTCTCCATCCACTTTCTCTAAATGCTTCATGAAAAAAAGCAATCTTTGGATGAAAGTGTGCATACTTATAAGTATAACCTTCAGGAAGAGGTTTTGTTGTTTCATCTAAATTTGGATACTCTCCGGATCCGTAAAACCATTTATTTTCATCAGCACTAAGAGACCCCCACCAATAATCAGAAAAATTCAGTTCCACAGTTTTAAAGACTAAAAAATCCGGTTTGAGAGTGGGCCCTTCTGTTGGTATGGAATTACATCCATGGAGAAACAAAACTAAAAGTAATAACAAAAGTAACAAAATTCCTCTTCTTTTCACAGTATTTTTCACAGTATTATAGCTAAAAGTTATTAAATATTTAAATGTTACTGTTGGTTAAGTGGTCTGCCCATCTTTAATTATAATATCTTACCAACTTTTAACCTAATCAATTCATCACTACTTATTGATTCATTTGACATAATCTTCATTCTCAGCATCTCTTTTAGTGAAGCATTAAATTGATCCCCATAAGTAACAAACCTCCCACAAATAGGGCAACGACAGTATTTCAATAAGTCTTCTCGCTTGAACTGTTTTTGGCATGTTTTACAGTAAAAGTCCATGTTGATTTACCTCCCCCGTAACGCGGGCGGACAATATTTGTTTCTCATTTGCATTTTTTTATCAAAAAAAAAATCTAAAGAATTTCTTTTAGTTCTTTAGACAAATCTTTTTTAGGCTCATTTTCTACTTTAGAATTGTTTTTGCCATTAGTTTCTGCTTCTCCTCCCAGGGGAAATGCAGTGCACTGACAAACCTTAATTAATTTGTTCCCTATCTCTGTCCAAGCTTCTCTAAAAGCTTCGCCTTCATTTTGTTTTTCTTCTATATTGTCGTTTTTAGCCATAGTAAAAACCTCCGTTTAGTTGTAGAATTCCCCTATTATTTTTGCCTTTTATATCTCTTTAAGTGTAGTTTCTTTAGTTTCTTGATTAAAAGTTGGCGAGAATCAGTAATAAAGTGAAGAGTGTAAGAACCTAAGCTAAATACTCCTTTTGCAGCTGCATATCTGCTACAATTACTAGCAGTCATTACTTC
>CAZKVI010000046.1:0-6050 GCA_964556185.1 uncultured Methanosarcinales archaeon | reverse complement strand
ACAACCACCGTCAACTTCTAGTTCTCCACCAATGTGAGCATCATCGGCTGTCCAGAGTCCATAACTAGCGCATCCAAGGTATGCATCGTTACCACTTCCATCATTTTTAGCTACAACTGCACATCTATATTCATTTTCAGTTATTGCTTTTAATGCATAATCGTTGTAACTTTCTGCATAAACACCATAGCTACTTAATGAATATCCATGAAGACCATATCCAGACCAACTTTGACCATATGTTCCAGGACCATATAAGTTATAACCCCATACACCATATCCATCTGAGTTATGATTAACTCCTTTTATAGCAGCTTTATCTTCAATACCAGAATAGTGTTTTGCATAAATTAAGTAATCATCATACTCTTCTTCTGGTTCAATTTCTATTGTTGAAAGAAAATCTACACTTCCTTCAAAGTTAATATCTCCTTGGAATGTTCCTCCATTAATGTCATCAGCACTATGTGTTGTTAAGTCTGCTTCAATTTGATTTCCTTCATTGAAATCATGGTCAATACAATCTTGATCCATTATGCAATCAGAATCAGCACAATCTGTGTCTCCGTCTTCATCATTATCTACTGAATCACTACAACTTGTTTCTGTTTGTGGTATTTGGTTTTCTGGAATTCCTTCTTGTGGTGCTGCTCCAAATACATAAACACTCAACATTATCATAACAATTAAACTAATAATTATCTTTTTCATTTTATTCCACCTCAAAATTTTCTAAGCATGATTCTTTTAGATTATCTTCTAATGCTTCGCAATAACTTGGATCATTTTCTGCTACAGCACTTCCTAGATAATAAGTATCTCTGCAAACTTGAACAAATTCTTCATTAAGTTCATCACAGTATCCAACATTGTTTTGTTCAACTGCTGCATCAACTGTAACTAAAACATTACAAGCATTGCTTTCATCTTCATCATCGATTGCATCACATTTTGTTAATGTATTAGATGCGATTGCTTCTGCAAAGTAAACTTTGTCTAAACAGTTTTGTTTTCTAGATTCACTCTCAATATCATCACATAAATCTAGTTCGTAAAACAATTGTTGTTCGCAATTTTCTACACAACTATCGCATGAATCTACACAAGATGTGTATAACTCATATTCTTCACTGTTTTTGTCAACATCATCGAATGTTTCGTATTCTTTTTCTTCAACTACAACAACTTGTTGTGGTTGTTGTATACAGCCAACTATTAAAAGTAAAACTGTTAAAATTAGTAAAATCATCACATTTCTCATTTACTTCACCTCTTTTTGATATCTGCTAAAATATATCAATGTTCCAATTAATATTGGAATTAAAATTATTGGAAATAAGTAATAAATCAAAGGTTTTTCTTCGACTTCTGCATCACTTACTGCAATCAACTTAATCTCTTCTGCTTCTTCTTCACTTAGATGTTTGTTGACGTGATATGTTAGTTTTTGAGGTTCTTGAACTTGTGCAAAAGACCACATTAATAATGGATCTGGATCTTCTACTACAAAATCTTGTTCTAAAGTCATTCCATTAACATTCTCAACAACTTGTTTTGGAATTAAGCTGTATAAGACTAAGCTTTCACCAGGAACATTTGGAGTTATTGTAATCTCAACTCTTGTATGTTCTTCTGTTTCATCTGTGAATTTGTTTTTTACAGTTGCATAAATGATGTTTTTAGTTATTGTGAATAATTCAGATGTTTGTTCATAAACTTCTCTGTTTATTTCTACTTTACTTAAGTCATCATCTGTAACTTCATAGATTGAATTAAATTCAGGTTGAGTTTCTAGAATATCAAAGTAATCACCAATATTAACAGCTAGATAGAAAGTTACAGAATCTCTGTCAATTTCTTCTCTGTTTTCGTTATATGCTACAACTTCAAGTTCATTCATTGTAGATAAATAACCAACTAAATCTAATGGTTCAAGATCATCAGGTTCAAAATCCACAATATTATCATCTGGATTAAAATCAGTTTGTGTTTGATCTCCTGCGTAGGTTATAGTTTCGTCGTTTCTTACAATATTATAGTAAGCAACGTCATTACTTGTTTCTACTTGGATTCTTATGTGATGTGCTTCACTTTGAGTCCTTTCATAGAAAAAGTATGATTCTGACCATGGACCATATGTTACTAGGTCTTCTGGGTGTAAGAGAGTTATATGTTCTCCTGCAGAAACACAACTAATTAAGAGCATTGTCATAAAAAAGTAAATTAACCACCTCATAGGTCTTTCCCTATTTTTTGATATATTTAAAGCTTTTGATGTCAAAATCGCAACACCTCCATTACTTTTGCAATTTGTTTTTCATTAACTACGAAAATAGTGTCTGTCCAACAGCTCATGCTTTCAACTAGATTAACACCATTGTCTGCTAATAATGAGTATGTAAAGGCAACTACGCCTGGTAAATTTTCAATATTTTCAGGACTTTTGAGAATAACTGCAACTAAGTCTTTGTTTATTTTTATTATTGAATTTTTGAAAGTTTTCTTTATTTCTGGTAAAAATTCTTGTGAAGTAATCACTGTAATACTACTTGGTCCTTCAAACATATGAAATTCTTCATTAGTTTTCTTTATTTTCTTTCCAATTTCAATTAAATTGTTGAAAAAGATTGTTTTTTCTAATACTATTACTGCTATTTTAGTTTTTAGACTGATTTTAGTTTTCTTTAGTAAGTCTAGTATTTGTTCTTCATGTTGGAATTCTTTTTTGAGTTTTCTTTTATATCTTCTACAAGCAATTAACACTGCATCAAAGTCATTGTTTTTCAATTTGTTTTCTTTGATAATAGTTCTAGCAAGTTTTGAGAAATTGACCATGTCTTTTTTTAAGCAATCTTTGATTGATGGCTTGCTTTCAATATACTTTTCTGTAAGTTTGGTAATGTTCATTTAGGTTTATAGAATAGTTGTTTTTTATAAATGTTTTGTTTCGGACATTTTTGTTTAGATTTGTTTTGAATAGGTCAATAGGTATAAAAATAGTAGAAAAACTCCAATATATTAGAATGGGGTGTAATAAAAATGACTAATCAAATAAGTCCTCAGGAATTATTGTATACAGCTTTAACAGGTTATGGATTTGAAAGAGAAGGTGATTATCTTCAAGATAATGGTCTCGAGGTTAGAGCTACTAAAACACCTTGTGAGGTTTATGCAGTGGAAGTTTCTATTCCTGGTTATAATGGAAATGGAATACATGGTGGTTTTACAAGGGTGAATGGAAGATATGCTAGTCACTTAATTCCATTAACTTCAAGTAATGTAGGTGTTGTTGTTGAAGAAGTTCTTAAATTGAAAACAGAAGCAGCTGGAATAATCAGATTTTTACATGATGAGTAATTTGTCCTATCCTAGACATTTTGTCTGATTTTGTTCTATATAGGTCAATAGCTTTATAAACATTTTAGGGACATTAATAATTCTTACAAAGTAAGGGGGTTATTATCATGAAAAAAGAAAAAGTATTATTGGCATACTCAGGTGGCCTAGATACATCTGTAATACTCAAATGGTTATTAGATAAGAATTACGAAGTCATTGCCTATGTAGGTGATGTTGGGCAAGATGAGGACTTCAAAGAGATTGAAAAGAAAGCACTAGAGTTCGGTGCGTCAAAAGTTGTTATTGATAATTTACAAGAAGAATTTGTTAAGGATTATATCTTCACTGCTCTTAAAGCAAATGCCATCTATGAAGGAAGATATCTCTTAGGTACTGCTCTAGCTAGACCTGTTATTGCAAAAGGTATGGTTGAAGCAGCAAAAAAAGTTGGAGCCAATATAGTAGCTCATGGTGCAACTGGGAAAGGAAACGACCAAGTTCGTTTTGAGCTTGGTTGTTATGCCTTAAACCCAAAAATTCAAATTATTGCACCTTGGAAAGATCCAGAGTTTTTAGCACAATTCAAAGGACGAACAGATATGTTAGATTATGCTAAAAAACATAATATTCCAGTTAAAGCTACAAAAAAGAAACCATATAGCTCTGATCCTAATTTAATGCATATTAGTTTTGAAGCTGGAATGTTAGAAGATCCAAAAGCAGAACCATCAAAAGATATGTTTGAAATGACTGTTGATCCAAAAGATGCTCCTGATAAAGAAACAAAAATAGCAATTACATTCAAAGATGGTTTACCAATTAAAGTAGAAAACCAAGATGATAAGACAGTAAAGAAAAAACCATTAGAATTATATCTCTACTTGAATAAATTAGCAGGAGAAAATGGAATTGGACGAATTGATATTGTTGAAAATCGTTTTGTTGGAATAAAATCACGAGGAGTTTATGAAACACCTGGTGCAACAATACTTTGGGAAGCTCATAAAGATATTGAAGGTATAGCAATGGATCGAGAAGTAATGCGTTTACGTAATATGCTAAGTCCATTGTTCTCTGAGTTTGCTTACAATGGATTTTGGTTTAGCCCAGAGATGGATTTCTTAATAGCAGCCTTTAACAAATCTCAGGAATTGATAGATGGAGTAGTCTACCTAAAATTATATAAAGGAAATGTGACAGTACTTGGAAGAGAGAGTCCATCATCTCTTTACAATGAGGATCTATCTTCAATGGATATTGAAGGTGGATATAATCAGCAAGATGCAGAAGGTTTTATCAAAATCAATGCAATAAGACTGCAAGCGCATCATGCGATTACACATTTGAAGAAAAAGAAAGGTTGGCTTTAATTTTTTATTAATAACATCTTCAAAACTCTTCACGTGTTTACGTAAGAGCTACGTCCCCGGAGGGGGCATCCCCCCGTGACGCTCTCGATAGTTTGTCGAGAGAGTTTTGACCTGAATGATGTTATTAACATTGAAGAGGTAGAAAATGAAAATTTGGCATAAAGGTTTCAATATAAATAAAGAAATAGAGGAATTTACAGTCGGTGAAGACTATTTACTAGATCAAAAGCTATTGAAATATGATATTGCTGGAAATATTGCTCATGCTTACATGCTTTACAAAGTTGGGATTTTGAAAAAGATGGAATATTCTAAATTAAAAAAAGCTTTGTTGAGTATTAAAGACTTAGAGATTAAAAAAGAACAAGAAGATGTTCATACTGCTGTTGAAGAATTCTTAGTTAAGAAATTAGGTGATGTTGGTAAGAAAATTCATACTGCACGTTCACGAAATGATCAAGTTTTAGTTGATCAACGTTTGTATACAAAAGCAGAATTATTAGAAGTAATTGAATATTTACTAGAATTTTGTAATGTTCTTAATGATCTAGCTAAAAAACATGAATTTGTAGCAATGCCTGGCTATACACACATGCAAAAAGCAATGCCATCTTCAATGGGCTTGTTTTTAAGTTCATATGTTGAGTCTTTATTAGATGATTTAATATTATTAAAAGCAGTTTATGATATTAATAATAAATCTCCTTTAGGAAGTGCAGCTGGTTATGGTGTTTCATTTAAAATCGATCGTGCTTTAGTTGCAAAAGTTCTTGGATTTAAAGAAGTGCAAAATAATGTAATGTATGTGCAAAACTCACGACCAAAAACACCTTTGCAAGTTGTTCAAGCTTTAGAAGGCATAATGTTAGACTTAGGTAAATTAGCTAATGATCTTTGTTTGTTTAATCTATTAGAATTTGTTCAATTACCAAAAGAATTTACAACAGGCTCTTCAATAATGCCGCAAAAGAAAAATCCAGATGTTTTAGAATTAGTACGTGGAAATATGGCTGTAATGGCTGGTTATGTGGCTACATTATGTGGGTTGTATGGTAAGAATCCTTCTGGTTATAATCGTGATTATCAATTAACAAAAAAACCTTTAATACAATCATTTGATTTGGTTATTGATAATCTTAAAATCATGACTTTGTTAATGAAAAATCTAAAAGTTAATGAGCAAAAGTGTTTAGAAGCTTGTACTCCAGAATTATTTGCAGCAGATTATGCAAATATGTTAGTTAAAGGTGGTTTAAGTTTCCGAGATGCTTACAAAGAAGTTGGAACTAATTTAGATAAAGTCTATAAAATGAATCCTGTTGTAAATATTAAGAATAAGAA
>CAZKVI010000045.1:0-6246 GCA_964556185.1 uncultured Methanosarcinales archaeon | reverse complement strand
AATCCCTATTTTCATTAAAACAAGTAACCCCCAATTCTAAAAAAAGAAATTGCGCACCAAAAAGCTCAAACATTTGATTAAAAGATTCTACTGTATTTTGATCATAACCAATAGGAAGTCCAGTTGCTTCATCATCCCCTCCTACTTCAAGTGCCCCTCCTGCCCCATAACCAAATGAAACAAAAGAGAACAACAAAGTAAACAAAATAGCAAATACTACAACAAATCCTAATTTTTTCCCACATACTCGCATTTTTAAACTCTCTATTGGTTTTTTCCAGTTTTAGGTGTATATATATTTATCGATTTCTCAATCCCAAATACAACAGAATTCATTCAAAAGTAGGCACAAAAGATTATATATACACTATACTTATAAGATTACTAAATGTCTCAATTGAAGAATTATGTTGAAAAAGAATTAAGTAGAGGTTTTTCTATAGATGTAATCAAAAGAAAATTACTAAGTTCTGGATATGATGAACAGGAAATAGATGAAACATTTTCTATAATAAAACAAAAGCCAGATATTTTAGTCAGAGAACAACATATTCAAGACTCTAGAAATAGATTAAACACACATTTGAAAAAAACAAATCTAATCTTTGCAACTATTGTAATAATTGCAATCTTTGCATTATCTTATCTAATTGTTACTTATTATGTTGCATATGATCAAAAAGTAGAAAGCATCCCTTTTATTAGTGACATAAAAACAACAGAAGATTCGACAACTCAAGAAAGCCAAATAACAGTTGAAGAAGGTGATTGTCCACAAGCTAATTTTGAATGCTTTTATAACAAAGCGTTAGAAACTGGCAATAGCGAATATTGCCAAGGGACTACAAGACCAATTGAATGTGAAATAGAAATTTCTACTAAATTTAACAATGCAAATCTTTGCACATATGATGAATGCTCAATCTCATTTGCACTTGAAAATAATTATCCAGAAGCATGTGAAAATCTAGAAAGTGAAGAAAAAGAAAGATGTTACTTAAGATATTCAGTTGAATTCAATGATGGAACTTACTGTCCTGAAAATCTTTTTGAATGTCAATTTAAGTTTGGTACAAATGAAGAAAAACAAGAACTTGTAGAAGAGCTTACTGAAACTCTTGGAGAAAAAGAGACCAAAGGGAAATTAATTAATTATGCAAAAACCAACGATGACTCAAGTGCATGTAGTTTCCTACCAAATAACATAATTTTTGGAGATATTCAATTAAGCCACCAAGATTTCTGTGTTTTCAATGTTGCTTATGTAAATGAGGACATAGAACATTGTAACCAATTATCCTCAGAACAATTCTTAGAAAAATGTAATAATATAATAGAATGTAAAGAACAAGGTTATTATTTGTTAGATTGTTTGTACTCTGACTAACTCAATCCTACTTCCCTAAAATTACTTTCTTTGTAAACAAAAGATAAATAAATACTCCAGAAATAACACATAAAACCAAACTTATCCATTGACCAATTGTTAGCCCAAAACTAAAAACCAAATATTCCTTGAAAAACTCTGTAAAAAATCTAAAAAAAGAAAATAAAAAAATACCAATCCAAAAAACTGCACCAGTAGGAAGTCTTAAATTTCTATAAAAATATAAGATTCCAAAAATAAAAAAAATCTTTGCAGATTCATAAAGTTGGACAGGGTGTCTTAATCCTTCAGAATTATCAAACTTGATCCCCCATGGCATTGTTGTTACCCTACCAACTAATTCTCCATTAAGAAAATTACCGATTCTAATAAACGCAGAGGACAAAGTTACAGGAACAGTAACTAGATCTAATAATTTCCAAAAGTCTAAGTTTTTTTTCTTTGTATAAAAATAGACTGCCAATGGCCCACCAATCATTCCCCCATGTGATGATAAACCTCCTTTCCATATTGCAAAAATTTCCAAAGGATTAGATAAGAAATAACTTGAATTATATACAAGCACATGAAAAAGCCTACAACCAACAAGTATCCCAATAACACCCACAAGATAATATTCTAAAACAACTATATTATCTATGCCTTCTTCTTTTGCTAACTTTTTCCATAACAAAAAGCCAAACAAAAGCCCAAGACCAAACATAATACCATACCAACTAACAAAAATATTACCTAGATTAAAAGCAATAGGATCTATCATCTTAACCAATACAAAAAACAACAATATAAATTTATTGAATTTTCAGAATAATTTTATAAGTAACTCCAACATCCTATTTTTATGTTAAACAAAATAATTCTATTTTTTGAGAAAATAAATAACTTCCTTGAAAAATATAGCTTTCTACTATTTATCATATTTCTTATTCATATTCCATTAACATACATTAGTTACCTAACATATATCCCCTTTATTTATCAATGGCCATGGCATCTAAAAATATTTGTACCTACTTGTACAATTACCCTTGGAGCATTTACTTTAGCATTTCTACAATATAGTTGGCAAAATAAAGTAAATCCAACTTTAGCATTATATTGTGTAATTGCTGGAATAAGTTATGGTTTTATCATGGCATTTATATTATTCCCTGCTACAATTGATCACTTTGGACCAAATAATTACAGAATAATCCAAATATTTGCACATTTTGGGATGATTATAGAAGGACTTATTTTTCTAAAATTTGCAAAACTTGCAAAGTACAACAGTTATTTATTAATTCTTTCTTGGTTTTTATTAAAATTCCTTAATGACATTACTTTGAAAACAAGCCATTATATTTACAAAACATATGATTATTTTTTATCAGATATTAAATACATTGTTTATGTTTGTTTGTTTATATTTCAACTAGCTATCTTATACTACATATACATGTCAAATAATGGCACTAAATTTATAAATAAAAGTGATCATAATAAATAAAATGAAAAGACAAGAAACAATCTTACACCTACTGATTTTAAGCACAATAATTATAATTACACTAATAGCAAATGGGTGTTGCACTGGGTTTTGTAATGCTCCTTTAGGAAACCCATTAAAGTGGGGGGCATTTGGAGAACCAGACGAATGTAAACTAACATGTGAATTTGATGCCCCTATTTTTGAAAATACGGAAGAGTATGATGCAAAAATTGGGATCGCTAGTTTTGGAAGTTATGATAACACCACTGATGCAAATTATTGCAATCAAGTATTCTTTTATCATATAAATAATCAATTCCTACCTTATCCTGATCCCAGCAATCTTTTATATGATCTTCCAAACGGAGATTGGTTTGATGAAACAGGAACATCAGGAACTACACGATTTGTAGACATAAAAAATTTCTTTTGGAGAGCAGGTCTTCTTGAGGATGTTTATGAAATGGCAAGTGATGAGCTTCAAGACATTGAAGAATCCCCCTTTGATAATTTTAATGGGTTCAAATACAATTACATGGAAGTAGATTATGAAGCATCTGCAGAACCAACAACAAATAATGGCATGGTTGAATTAACATATGAATTTAACTCAGAATTCCCTTGTGATACTGAACAATTAGAAATAAAAGCAGACTGTGGTGTCTCCGGTCGGCAATCTAGTATTAGATGCGGTAGTGAACATAGAACAGTTGATGATGAAAGGTGTCAAACACTTGACCATGCTGAAGGAGACTGCCTTAATGAGGACATGTTAAATTACCTTCAAGAACTCTTCAAAGAGATTTGTGTTGGAGCAAGGGTCTTTGGTTTAAGAGAAGCAATTGTAGAACAGGGCCTTGGAGACATGATAGACGATGAGTGTAATGTAAACTTAGATTATTTAGACTAACTAACCCAAAAACTCCAACTCTTTCTCACATCTTAATCCATAAACATCTTTTGCAAAGCTAGAAATAACTACATCAACTTTATATTTTTTACATAATTTAATATTCTGTTTGATTCTACCAATCAAAACATCTCTTTTCTTAGACAATAATAAATTAGAAAACGAAACACCTAACTTAACTTTCTTCTCATTCATCAATTTTGCAATAATGTGATTCATTCCAGAATTTCTATGATGTATAAAGTCTTTTCGAGAGGAATTTTCTAGATTAAACACAATATCTGGTTTGAATTTCTCAATAACATGCCTAGCATCTTCGCCACATTCATATAAAACTAGATCTGCCTTCTGTTTAGCCTTCGAAATCTCATTTGATTTTGCAATTATGCCAAACTTAACCTCAACATCACTATCAAATTCTTTTCTAACAAAATCTTTCATTTTATACACAAAAACCAGTCCATCAATTCCTAATCGAACTGCCATCTCAATAAACTTCTTCTCGTTTTTATCTGGAAAAACTATTTGCATTTTATCTCCTTCATTATTTCATTTATCATATTCATTTAATAACTTATCTATCTCTTTGTCTGAAAAAGCAATCAGAGGCCTTAAAACAAACTTATCTCCATAATCTTGCAATGAATCAAGTGTATCGCCGACAACAATTACATCACTATCATCAGCTGAACCAAGATTCAAAGATCCAGGATGATATTTAGCTAATAAAGACCATTCTTTGTCTACAATAATATCACAACCTCGTTTCATAACCAATAAAGCTGCTAATAAATCCTTAGAACAATCAATTTTGCAAAAAACAGAGTTAGAAACACCAACTGGTAACCCCCCTAATCCTTTATGCTTCTCCAAAAACACATAAGCTTTGCCAGCCCTTGCTTCAATTCCAACTTCAATATCAAACTCTTTCAAACTAACGCCCTTACCAAACTCTAAACAAACAAATGCTCCAATTTCCTTATCTAAATCCATTGAACTAATTTTAATAGTGTCATCCATTCTTTTAGTAGATATCCTAAATGTCTCAAACTCCTTACCAACCAACATTTCCTTAACAGTCTTCTTAATAGAATCAACATCAAAATCCATCTCAAAAGCCTTTGAGTAACTTACAATCCCAAAAACTCGATTAAATACATCTAAAGAAGTGTCAACATAAATCCTATTATGGACTCTTTTAACCTTGCCTTCTCCACCTAAAGCTTTCTCAATATTTCTAACTAGCTTATTCTCAAAATCAATACGATTTCTCCCTTTTAATGAAATTTCTCCATACCGAATCACATAAATCCATGACATAAACCTAAGAAAAGCCTAGTTTATTTAAAAATGTACCCTTGTCACACAAAAATAGTAAGCGTTATTTAAAAACAAAAACCATTAACTTTAAATACCAAAAAAAATCAAACACATTAACCAACAGAACTAGGCTATCAAAAGTTGGGATTCACTTTTTGTGAGCCCCCGAGTGTGTGGGGTTTACTTTTTTTCTTTTTATTATAATGAATTCAGGAATAGTCCTAAATCCCCTTAAAAAGGCAAATAAAGCCCTAAAACACCTAGAAATTCTCCATAGGAAGAATGTATTCTCCATAGGAAATAAAGGGGAGGTATATAAACCAGAACATAGGCATTTAAAAACCAAAGTATTTATAAATGACCTTCCATTCTAGATCATTTATAAACACCATGGGGGGATTAATATGAGTAAAGAAGTCTCAGGTACAAAAAAAGACATTCACGTTGTTAATATAGTTGTTTCTACATCACTAGAACATGATATTCCTTTAGAAAAAATGGCAGCTACTCTATCTAATACAGAGTACAATCCAGAGCAGTTTCCTGGTTTAGTAATTAGAATCAGAGAACCTAAAACCTCTGCTTTAATCTTTAGTTCTGGCAAAGTTGTATGCACAGGAGCTAGAAGTATGGAAAAAGTAGAAGAATCCATTAGCAAAATTATCAAAAGCTTAGAAAAAATTGATGTAAAAATCAAAATTAAGCCAAAAATTCATATTCAAAACATTGTTGCGTCAGGAGCAGTAGGGATGGACTTAAATCTAAATGTGCTGGCAATGAAATTAGAAAACACAGAATACGAACCAGAGCAATTTCCTGGTTTGGTTTACAAATTGCCGCAGGCAAAAGCGACTTTCTTGCTTTTCAGTAATGGAAAAGTGGTCTGCACAGGAACTAAGAGTGAAGAAGAAGTCCATAAAGCACTTGACAAATTAATTGAGAACTTGAAAAAGATCAAGTAAACGTTCTTTTCATAAAAAAGAGGAGTTTGATAGGGGAAGCGCTCTATGGATACATCAGAACAGATAAAAATATGGCAAGATTTTTTAGAAGGATATTATTTAGCTGAGCTCTTGGAAAAATCTAGAAAAGGTGGAAAACACCTTGGAATAGATTTCGCATTATTAAGCAAACATTCTCCAGAATTAGCAGACGTTC
>CAZKVI010000044.1:0-6453 GCA_964556185.1 uncultured Methanosarcinales archaeon | reverse complement strand
ATCTTAGCAATAATCTTATTATTCAACTTAGTCTTTATTTCGCCAATATTAAAACTAGGAATACCAGAAGGCGGAGATACTGCATCACATTATGAATTATTACTAAGTACACAAGATGTCATTAAAACATTCTTTCAAGAAGGTGAAATAAGATCATGGGATCCTAATTATCATTCAGGTTTTCCAATGTTTTACTTTTACCCACCATTAATCTACATCTTAATGGCATTAGTAGGCTTTATTCTACCAACTTTACTCGTATTCAAACTAACAATTGTCTTAATAACATTATTAATTCCAATCTCAACTTACTTTGCAGCAAAGTTATTCAATCTAAAACAAAGAACAGCAATTATTGCAGCAATATTATCATTACTTCCTGCTTCAATAATGGGTTTTGGCTTTGAAACAGGAGCTATGTTAAGATTTGGTCTATTTTCGCATTACTCAAGCTTAATTTTCTTACCATTAGCATTAGCTTTCACATACAAATTCATAACAGACAATAAGAAATACTTACCTTATTCCTTATTATTCATAACTTTATGTTTTTTCACAGGTATGTTAACTGGTTTTATGGTTTCATTAATATCTGCTTTAATGATAATAAGCTTCAAAAAATTCTCAAAAAAAGAATTAATAAACAAAACAAAGAAATACACAATCTTAATGTTTCTCTGCTTTATTTCAGTCTTATTCTTAGCAATCCCTTACATAACAAACAGTGATTATTATGTTGGCCAACCATTTGATTCAGATAACAGACAAGAAGGATATGGTTTAAATACATTAACATTATTCTTAAAAGGAGATCTATTAGATTACAGTGACTTCTTCAGAATTCCAATATTAACAATACTAACTATTTTAGGAATAATATTATTCTTTGCAATAAAAGAATTTAGAGATAATAAATTACACAGATTCTTTATTTTATCACTACTATTATCATTATTTTTCATTATTGGCAAAAGCACATTCACTTTCCTAGATTATTTTCCTTTAATAAATACATTACAAACATTCAGATTTATTCTATTATTTCAATTCTTTGCAATATTAATAGCAGCAATAGCAGTTACATGGATTATTGATACAATCTCAAATAACTCAATATTAAACAAAATAACAGCAAATAAACTAGCATTATTTATAATCATAGTATTAATCTTAACAACACCTTTATTTATTGAAAGAGCTTTATTTTACAATGAAAAAATAGACAACTTTGTTATAGATGAATCATCTGATTATTTTGCAACTATTGAACACATAAAAAATAGTGAAAACAATGGCAGAATTTACATAAATATTGAAGAAACAGGTGGTTCTATTGCTTTATACCATTCTTTGCCTATATTAACAAATAAACCAATTCTTCGAGGTTATGGGGTTGGTACACATGACTCCTTAACAAGATATTATTCTGGATTTCCTCTTGGTCCAGGTAATGATTTTGAAAATCTATTTAATGTAGAATTCAATCTAGATGGAGACTACAATATCTTAAATCAATATAATAAAGGATATTTTGATTTAGTTAAAGCAAGATTTATTCTAAATGAAAACTCAATTAATGCAAGAGATATAAACATAGCTTGGTTAATGACACATCTTAGTACTTTAAATGAACATTTTGTAATCTCAGAAGACTATAAAGAAGATGACATAAATTACCTGGAAATTATAAACACTAGCCAAGCATTTGTATTCAGAATTGAAGATGATAATGATATAGCCACATATAAAATTAACACAAAATATGCTCCTTTTGTAAGCATAACTTCTCCTGCAGGAGAATATGAAGTTAATTCATTTCTTTTATTCAATTCATTAAACCTAAATAAAGTACAATGTGGAGAAGTATTAGAAGAAGAAATATCAAGAGGACTCTACAAAGCAAAAGTTAATGTAGAAGATGAAACTTGCTTTATTATGTTAAAAATAAGTGCACATCCTAATTGGAAATCATATATTGACAATTCTGAACAAGACTGGGTAATGTTGAACCCAAGTTTCATGGGTGTAAAAGTAACACAAGGTCAACATGATATTGAATTCAAATACACTGACAACAAAAGACCATTGTTAATATTGTTAGGAATATTAGTTATTGTTTTAGTATTTTACTTTAATAAGAAATATTAAATTACTCTGCAGGTTCTTCTTTAGCTGGCTTCTCTTCAACTGCTTCCTTTACTTCTTTTTTAGCTTCTGCCTTTGTCTCTACTTTTTCTTCAGTTGGCTTTTCTTCCTTCTTTTTAGTTGCTTTCTTAGGTTTTTCTTTTACTTCTTCTGTCTCTTCTACTTTCTCAACTGGCAATGCTACTTCTTCACCAAACTTTTTTTGTTTTACAATACAAAAATTCCTAATTTCACAAGTTCTTAATGGATAAACCTTTGCTAATACTTTTCTTAATTCTCTTTGTAATCTATAATCAATAATATCATATATTAAATCATCACATTTTCTTTCAGCAGCAAACTTTTCAATAAAAGCCTTGCTTAATTTTCTCATACTTGTCATAACAGACTTATTTGTTTCTGCTCTTGTTACAAAAAATGGTTTAATTCTTACTTTGATATTGTCTTTTGTATCGCAGATATAAGAATCATCAACTCTTTTCCTTCTTCTTCTAACTAATCTTTTAATAGAAGCAGGACCAAATTCATAACCAACAACTTTTGTATATGCTTTATTTTCAGAAATATTACATACTTCAAATTTGATATTGATGTGTTGCTTTTTCATATCTCCAGTAAGGCTCATCATACTGACTTTAATAGGCTTTTTCATCATTTTATCTGGTTCAGCAACTAGTGTTTCTCCTAATGTTTGGTTCTTAAACATCTTTGGAGCTATAAGCTGAAACCATCGCTTCTTTTTCCATGAAGGAATTGAGCTTGAGCCTCTTGATCTTTTAGCTTTTGCCATATTATCCGTTGAATTAGTAGGTGATTTATAAATGTTACGTATGAGCTTTGAGAATTTTTATATATGAGACCGTATTACCATATGATATGAGTTGGTCATCAATTACACGACTTCTCACAACATGGGGCTTGACAGCAATAGCTGCAACTCTATTATCTGGATGTCCAAATCCAAAATCTAGACCAATTCCAACTGAATTAGAAGCTTGTGATTCTGGTCTTGATAGTGATATGTATAATTCAAGATTTCAATTCACCAACACTAATGAAGTATTTGTATCAGATGAGGTATTTAGAGCTTATTTAACAATCATGGATGAAGATCTATATTCAGGAGTTCCAGACAGTGTATATGTATCAAGTGGAAAGGCTCTTCGAATGAATGGAAGAAGAACTGATTTTATTGATTATTTAGCAGATGAATGTAATTGTTATGTTCCTATGAGTTATGCCAATTGGTTTGCAACAGAAGGATATATTATTCTTCCTGCTTCTACTGTACAAGATTTTGATCATTTCCAGAGTGAACTTAGGTCACAAAGATTAATGAGGGAATTAGATGCTATTGATTTAGAGCAATATAAAGTGCTTTCAGATGCTTATGGATCTTTAGCAGAGCAATATTCTGATGAGTTAACAGAACACGGCTTTTCACATGATAATTTCAAGGGTTTTTTAAGAGAATTAATTGATTATGTTGGTTCATCTGAATTTGATCCACAATCCACAAAAATCCAAGGTCTTATCGGAGCTTTAAATGAACATGATACTAGAGCTGGATTCTTAGTTGAGAGTATTTTAGATAGTATAGATATATATCATTATGTGGATTAATCGAATCTACACAAACTTTATATATCCAAATCTTCATAATTTCTCCAAAGAGGTGGTTTTTTGCCTGATCAATTAGTTGACTATATAAAAAAGCAATTGCAAGCAGGATATTCAGAACAGCAGGTTAAAGACTATTTAATCAAATATGGGTACAAACAAGATGTTGTAAATAATGCATTTAATCAATTATCTACAGCAAAACCAGCTAAAAACACTCTAATACCTTATATAAAACAATATTTAGGTCAAGGTTACACTGCAGATGGCATTCGAAACTTCTTAATTCAAAAAGGATATGATCAAAAACAAGTAGACAGTGCAATTCAACAAGTAACACATCCAGAAATCCAGCACAAACACACAATTGATGTTTCACCAAAAGTTATTGCAACTGTGATGGTAATCTTCCTTGGTTTAGGTTTAATTGGTGCTTCACTTTATTATTTCTTAGCAATGGATAATGGGATGTCAAATGAATTATTAGATTATAGTATTTCATTACAACAAACTTCAATTGAACCAGGTGGTGTTTTATACTTTACTAATCAATTCACCAACTTTGGTCAAGATAGAAGATATGATATTTCAGTAGAATTTAGTGTTACAAATAGAGACACAGGAGAAGAAATTGATGCTTGGGGAGAAGTCTTTGCAATAGATACAGTTTTAACAAAACAAATGAGTGTTTCTATTCCATCATCTACTTCACCTGGAAATTATATGATAAAAGGAATTGTTTCTTATGGTGATTTTGAAGAAGATGCATACAGAACTTTCAAAGTAATTGAATTAGGTCCAGATGAAAGTTGCTTTGACGGAATTAAAAACCAAGATGAGGCTAGTGTAGACTGTGGAGGAGTTTGTTCTGCTTGCGAAACTTGCTTTGATAATACAATGAATCAAGATGAAACAGATATAGATTGTGGTGGTATTTGTGGTACATGTACACCAACAACAGATTCATCAGATACAGACAGCTCAACAGACACAGACGATGATTCATCAGATACAACATCAGGATACTCATCAACATATGAAGAATATGATCAAAGTTATATTGTTGACTTAACTAATTCTGATTCAGAAAAAGCAAAAGCTTATTGTTTAGACTTTTCTACAACAGAAAACAAAGACAAATGCATGAAGCAAGTTGCAAAAACATCTGATAATTATGAATATTGCCATGACATAATAAGTGATTTAACAAAAGATGATTGTTACATGTCATTTGCTTATGAAAATAACTTTGATGCCTGTGATTATATTTCTAATCCATTTGTACAACAATCATGTAATCAATTAAAAGATATATATGATATTCAAAAAATGACTTCAACAGGCGATTACTCAGGCATAGGAGAAGTCGCAGGAATAAGTATTACAGGACCAGACGGTGAAGAGATAGTTTAAGGCAAAGGTTTTTAAGCTCTAGTTGATTTCTTTATGCCTATGCAAGACTTAACAACTGTAGCAAATACACTTAAAACTGTTTTAGATTGGAATCTAGAACAAAGACACGGGGCAATAAGAAGATATCATAAAGTTCAAATCTGTCAAGCATCTTTACGTCATGTTATTTTACCAGATGGAGAAAGAATTGAATTAAGTCCAGTAGAAGTTGCAGCATGTGCAGCTAGAGCAGGTGAATTTGCTTATAGGTATCTTGATACATTGGGTTTCCAAGGTGCTCCAAAATATGCAAACTTCGCAATAGAACAATATACAAGAGCAGGCCATCATGAACAAGCAGCTGCATTAGAACAACAATTAAATCCTTAACTCCAATCAGGTTCCATGTATTCTCTAAAGAATAATGAGTGATTACCAAACTTACCCATTTCTCCTAAGTCTTCTACAAGTATTGGGTCATTCATTCTAAACACATAGAATGTAATTACTTCATTATTATCTAATGTTTCTTCATCAACTACCCAATAACCTGTTGCATTATTAAAAGAAGCTCCACCTAAGAAAGCAGGCGTCATATCAACTTCTGGATATTCTACTTCATAACCAGAATATTCTTCTATTCTTGCTGGAATAAGAATTCCTTCTTCATTCATAAAAGAAATATCAACTTGATAAGTACCAGGAATTAAAGATATATTTGCTTGTTCAGTTCCATGAATCTCTACTAATTTACTTACAACAGGTTCAAATGCTTTTTCAGGTGCTCTCAATAGATTAATTATTGTTGTATCATAATCATAAGGATCAAATGAAAGACCTTTAGTTTGTTCTACAGACCATGAATGGTTTAATCTTGCTGCAGGTATTAATTGTACTTCTACTTTCTTATCTCTAAATGGTTCCATAAATACAACAACATTTTGTTCTTCATCAGGCAATGCATCAAGTTCAACAATTGCACTTAAATAATCTGTTTTATCAACTTTTAGAAATCCACCAATACAAATTGGAAACTGACCAGAATAATGGCCATCTTCATCTGTTACACCAACACTACATGTTTGATATTTTCCACATAGAAAACTTATTGGAGCATCTCGAATTGGTTCTTCTGTTAATTTATCATAAACAGCGATTCTTATTTCACCACTAATCCTTTGATTATTATCACAAATTAAAGATGGTACTGGGGGTTCCATTTTTTTATATATTTTTTGTTTTGTTTCTTTATCTACACCAACAGGAACTTCTAAGTCATCTGGAAAGACTGTTGGG
>CAZKVI010000043.1:1908-6483 GCA_964556185.1 uncultured Methanosarcinales archaeon | reverse complement strand
TCTTTACAATACAGTAGATCAACCAGCAATTGTTGTACAAGATAATATTGTTTTATCATCAAATCATCCAGAATACGATGCAGAAACACAACCTGTATTTTTCAGAATGGTTCAACATGCAAATGGTGAAATAATTGAAGTGGAACCAGAATGTGAATACGATGCAGACTGTGATGCAGGATACACATGTGATAATTATGTCTGTGTATACAATCCTGATTGTGAAGATGATAATGACTGCGATCAACATTATGCATGTCAAAATTATGAGTGTGTGTTTAGTCCAGAATGTATAAATGACAATGAATGTGATGACCAACTAGGTTATACTGACGATACTTGTGAAAATAATGAATGTGTTTATACACTACAAGAAGAAATGTGTTATGATGCAGCAAACTGCGATGATCAATTAGATTATACTGATGACACTTGCGAAGCAAATACATGCGTATATACTCTACAAGATGGTACTTGCTATGATATAAATGATTGTGATGCTGGTTATGAATGTCTAAATAATGTATGTTCATTTGTTGAACCTGAATGTGTAGATAATGATGGTGATGGTTATTTTGAAGGTGAAGATTGCAGTCCTGTAGATTGTGATGATCAAGACACATCAATTGCAGAATTACAAACATATTACTTAGATAATGATGGTGATGGATATGGAGATATAAATTCTCCAGCAGACTTTTGCTCACTAACTGCCCCAGAAGGTTATACAACAGAAGCATATGCAACTGATTGTGATGATGATGAAGCATTAATCCATGAACCACTAACATATTATGTTGATGCTGATCAAGATGGATATGGTGATCCAAATAATTTTGTTACAGTTTGTCTTTTAATTGATCCATTAGTTTATGTATTAAATGGAGATGACTGCGATGATACTGAAGCATTACTTCATGAACCACTAACATTCTACGCAGACGAAGATGGTGATGGGTATGGTAATCCAGATGATTCAATAGTATCTTGTTCATTAGATCTAGAAGATTATGTAACAAATCCAGATGATGAATATCCATTTGACTTTGATAACGATGGATTTACATTTGATATTGATTGCAATGACTTAGATGCAACAATTTGGGATGAAGTTACTTATTATGCAGATGCTGACGGAGATACTTATGGAGATATAAACTCACCAGAAGATTTCTGCTTAAATGAAGCTCCTGAAGGTTACACAATTGCTCTAGAAGCAACTGATTGTGATGATACTGAAGCATTACTTCACGAACCATTAACTTTCTATGCTGATGAAGATAATGATGGATTAGGTGATCCTAATAACTTTGTTTCAGAATGTGTGTTATCTTTAGAAGGATATGAACTAAATGCAGATGATTTTAATCCAAATGATGGAGACAATGATGGCGTAGAAACACAATACGATTGCGATGATACAGATCCATTAATTACTGGAAATAATATCTTTTATGCTGATGAAGATGAAGATGGTTTAGGAACTCCAGATGATTTCCTTGAAGTTTGCGATAATGAAGCACCAGTTGGTTATGTAGATAATAACTTAGATGAATATCCATTTGACTTTGATAATGATGGAACACCAACAGTTGATGATTGTAATGACTTTGATCCATTACTTAGTGTTGTTACAACATTCTATGCAGATAACGACGGAGATACTTATGGAGACATAAACTCACTAGAAGATTTCTGCTTAAATGAAGCACCTGAAGGATTCACAACTGCTCTAGAAGCAACTGATTGTGATGACACTGAAGAATTACTTCATGAACCACTAACATTCTACGCAGATGGGGATGGCGATGGTTTAGGTGATCCTAATGACTTCACAGAATCTTGCACATTAGTTCTTGATGGTCATGTATTAAATCCAGATGATTTATTTATTAATGACTTTGATAATGATGGATTTACATTTGATATTGATTGCGATGATGCAGATGCATCAATTGCAGAACTACAAACATTCTACGAAGATGCAGACTTAGACACATACGGAAATCTAAATGCTCCAGAAGATCTTTGTTCATTAACTGCACCAGAAGGTTACACAACTGATGCAACTGATTGTGATGACACAAACGCAGACTTATACAGAGAAATAAATTACTACTTAGATAATGATGGCGATGGGTTAGGTGATCCAGGCAATTTTGTTGCAGTTTGTTCACTAACTGCTCCAGAAGGATATGTCGATAATAATCTTGATGATAATGACAATGGTGAAGAATATCTAAGCTACGAAATCTCTGGTGATAATATAGACAATGATGGAGATGGAATTGTAGATGAATACAACACATTAGATGAAAATGGAGTTCATCCAGAATATGGTGATAATAATCCAGGATCAAGATCACTTTATTCTCAATCAGTTATTTCTGTTGAAGGAATTGAAGATGGTGACATAAGAGTAACTTATGCTGATAATGCAATTTATGTCTACGATATCTTTGACGTATCAACCAATGAAAATACCAAGTTCTACTCTTCTGGTCCAAGAGGATATTTCTTTGTATTACATCCAACAGAGAGACAATTGTCTTTAGTAAACATTTACAATGGAGATACTTTGTGGGATAGAAACCTTTCTTGGTTCCTTTACAACTGGTTAGATTCGTGGTTTTATACAGAAATCTGAATGGGATTAATCATCCCATTTTATTATTCTTCCATCAAAATCTTTTTTCATTAATAAAACTACTCTAGAAGCTTCTTGTTCATCAATTACTTTATAATCACAATACTTACATATCTCCTCAGCAAACTCTTTGACTTCATGATGTCTTGGCATATTCTCAATAGTTAATCTTTGTCTAGATGCACCAACAAACATATATGCTTTCACTTCAATAAATGTTGGATCTGCTTTTTCAAATAACTTAGCATAACCTTCTGGATTAATATCATTCAAACCTTTCACAATAGTTAATCTTAATGTAGTCCTTGTTTTCTCCTTCAATTTTTTCATAATATCAAGTGATTTCATTAACCTTTGCCAAGAATCATCTCTTTTTGCTCTTGTTACTTTCTTATGTATATCTTCTGTTGGACTATCAAGAGAAATATAAAGCTGTGTTGGCAATTCAATCTTTTCCAATACTTCAGGAAGCTGACCATTTGTAACTAAAAATGAACTCCAATTTCTACGATGAACTTCTTTAATCAATTCTGATAACTTTGGATAATAAGTTGGCTCACCATTTAATGATATTGCAACATGTTTTGGTGCAAAAGCCTGTTTTAACTTATCTTTATTAGCTTTATCTAATCCACCAAAGCCATTTAATAATCTTTCTTGTTCAATAATTGATTTGTCTAACATTTCTTTTGGATCATCTGCTTTACCAAACGGAGAGTTGTTTCTATCACGCCAACAATATACACAATCCATATCACAGAAATTCACAGCAGGCGTCATTTGAATACATCTATGTGCTCTAATGCCATAGAATTTCTCTTTATAGCAGACTCCTTCATCTCTTATAGATTTCTTTGTCCAGCCACAGATCTTTAAAGCAGAATGCTCTCCTATAAACCCATAGCCTTGTTTTTCCAATAATTTTCTGTATTCTTGATCCATTCTAGCAAGGAATAAGTAACCATATAAAAAGGTTACACAAAAATCTGTTATTAGTCGGTAAATAAAATCAATAAATTAAGAAAAAAAGCAAAAACTTTTATAAACAATACTCCAATCAGTTAGACATGGTAGACATGGTTAATCAAGTAAAACGCTTAGAATCAACACAACTTTTCAAAGATTGGAAAGCAGATAATCCACAACACTATTTATCATACATATTCTATATGACAGATGACTTTCCACAAGTAGGATATTATGATCCTGATACAGATAAAATAACCACTTTTATTATGGGTTCTGAGATAGAAACATCTCCAGAGCAAGCTGTATTCAAAAAAGAAGGCCAAGTAAAACCATTAAAGATTGATGAAGTTCAAATACCTCTAATTAAAGCATTAGAAAAAGCAAGAGCTCTTCAAGAAGAAGAATACAAAGCAGAAGAAATAACTAAAGAGATTATCGTACTCCAAAATATTGAACAAGGGCTTGTTTACAATGTAACTTTAGTAACAGCATCATTTAAACTCATAAATATTAAACTTTGTGCAAACTCAGGTACAGTTCTTGAGCATAATGTAAGCTCTGTTATGGATTTAGGAGAACAAGTACAATAGATTTAATCATTTCAGAATTTTTCATTAATTTTACCAACAATTAACTTTAAATATGAGTCTCCACAAAGCAAATATGGAGCAAAGGGGGAGGAATTATGAAAGTCGAAATATTCAAAATTGATAAAGAAATGCCAACACCAAAGTATGCAAAATTTGGTGATGCAGGTATGGATGTTTATTCTAGAGAAGATGGAATATTAAATCCAGGTGAACAAAAAGTTTTTGGTTCAGGCCTTAGGGTAGCTGTTCCTTACGGTTTTGAGCTTCAAGTAAGACCAAGAAGTGGTTTAGCAGCTAAGCATGGTTTATCTGTTCTTAATACACCAGGAACAGTTGATCATGGATACAGAGGCGAACTTGGAGTTATCT
>CAZKVI010000043.1:0-1808 GCA_964556185.1 uncultured Methanosarcinales archaeon | reverse complement strand
CTTAATACACCAGGAACAGTTGATCATGGATACAGAGGCGAACTTGGAGTTATCTTAATAAATCATAGTAAAGAACCTTTTGAAGTAAAAAAAGGTGAAAGAATTGCTCAAATTGTTTTCAACAAAATTGAAATAGTGACATTAGAAGAAGTGGAGCAACTTTCTGAAACAGAGCGCGGTGAAGGAGGTTTCGGAAGTACTGGAAAAGAGGTGATTTAATGACAGTGAGCTACGATGCGCAAAGAAAAACAAAAAAACTTAACAAATTCTTTGGCAGCAACGATGACAAGGAAAAAGAGTAATAAAATAAATATAATTGGTGATTAATATATGCAAGCATATATCTCTGCCTTAATACCAAGGCAAGAAGGCACTGAGATGTGCTTGTACATTTTATTTTCTGGCTGTGGTTTTAATTGTCCTTCATGTAATTCTCCAGATTTGCTTGAAAACCTTCAAGAACATCTTGTAGATTTAAAAGATATAAAAAAAGAAATACAATCTCAAGCTAATTTTCTAAAAAAAGTTATTTTCACAGGAGGAGAACCAACTTTACAAAGACTTGCATTATTAGATCTTGCTAAATTTTGCAAATCATTAAATCTACAAATTTACATTGATACAAATGGTTCAAAACCAGAGACAATCTCAGCCCTTCTCAACCAAGACTTTTTGAATGGAGTTATCTTAGATATCAAAGCTCCTTTTCAAGAAGATATTTTTGAAAAAGCAACCAAATCAAAAACCTTTTTCATACAACCAACACAGATCTTAGAAGACATTAAGCGTACACTACAACTCCTTACACAAAACCAAGAAAAATTAGATATTGAAATAACTACCTTGGTTACACCAGGAATTTTATACAGAAAAGAAGATCTTATTGCAATAGGTGAACAAATAAAAGATTTAAGATGTACTTGGATAATTAAAAAGTTTGATAATACAGATGTAAAAGATAAACGTTTCCAAGGCATAGAACCACCTTCTAGTACATTTATGCAAGACCTTCTAGAAGCCTTAAATAAAGAATTCCCAGAATTGCCAATAGAATTAAAAGACTAGATTAAATTATCCTTTATGATTCTTCATACACTCTTCCCAAATCTCTACAGACTTTCTCTGTGTATCTTCTTTTGTGCGTGGTTCATTTGTATCCAAATATATAACTCTGCTTCCTTGATTTTCAAATAACTTTTTCAACCATTCACTTTCATATCTTGTAGCTATCTTTCTTTGGAATAATAATTGTTCAAAAATAGCATTATCTTGTTTTTCCCTAAACTTCAATCTTTTCATAACAGTCTCAGGCTCTGCTTTAGTAATAATAAGCAAACTTGGAGAATTTTTCAAACATAACCTATTTCCTGGCAGATTAATAATATCTCTCAAACTAATTTTCTCAAGTTGTACTGGTTGATAAACTATAGAAGTAATAACACCTCTTTCTTGCATTACATGTTTTCCTGCTTTTAACAAAGGAATTATCAACTTTTTATACAAAATTTCCCTATCAAGAGAAAATGCATGAGCAGTAGTCATACCAGAATACCTTCTTTCACCTTTTGCAATTATTTCTTCTCTAATAACTTTTCCAATACCATAATGTGTTGGTTCAGAACTTATAACTATATCATACTCAGCAAGCTCAGAAGCCTCTGGAATCATGTTATTCTCTTTCCAATACTCTCTAAGATCAAATACTTTCTTACCTTTAGATTCACAATGAGCTCTAATTGCATCTATTCCAGTGCCTTTTCCAGAGCCATCTGGCCCATCTATCATTAAAAAAAATCCACCCATAAGAA
>CAZKVI010000042.1:0-6673 GCA_964556185.1 uncultured Methanosarcinales archaeon | reverse complement strand
TATATCCAAATATTTTGAAAGTAGCTATGAGGGGTGAAAAGTCAGATAAGTTTATTCTATGGTTTGATGAGTTAGGGATAGATGATGTTCCTACTGTGGGTGGGAAGAATGCTTCTTTGGGTGAGATGTATAGGAATCTATCTAAGCAAGGTGTTAGAATACCTAATGGATTTGCTGTTACTGCGCATGCTTATTTCTATTTATTGGAAAAAGCAGGTATTAGAGATGATATTAAGAAGATTCTAAAGGGATTAAACACACACAAACTAGAAGATTTAGCAGATAGAGGCCACAAGGTTAGAGAATTAATTAGACATGCTGAATTTCCAAAAGAATTAGTAGAAGCAATACATGCTGCATATAAGAAATTATGCAAATTATATGGAAAAAGAACAGATGTAGCTGTTAGATCTTCAGCTACTGCAGAAGATTTACCAGATGCGAGTTTTGCAGGACAACAAGAGACTTTCTTGAATATTAAAGGAGAAATGGAACTTATTAATGCTTGTAAGAAATGTTTTGCATCATTATTCACAAATAGAGCAATTTCATATAGAGTAGATAAAGGATTTGACCATTTCAAAGTTGGATTGAGTATTGGTGTTCAAAAAATGGTTAGAAGTGATTTAGCAAGCTCAGGAGTTATGTTCTCAATTGATACTGAAACTGGATTTAAAGAAGCTGTTGTTATTAATGGTGCATGGGGTCTTGGAGAGACTGTTGTTCAAGGAGCTGTTAATCCAGATGAGTTTTATGTTTTCAAACCCACATTAAAGAAGGGTTTTAAACCAATTTTACAAAAGAATAGAGGTAAAAAAGAAATTAAGATGATTTATGCTCATAAAGTTGGTATTTCTACTAAAACTGTTCCTACAACAAATAAAGAAAGAAGAAGTTTTGTGTTAAATGATAAGGAAATTATGGAATTAGCAGAATGGGCAACTGTTATTGAAGATCATTATAGTTCAAAAGCTGGTTATTTTAAACCAATGGATATGGAATGGGCAAAAGATGGTCAATCTGGTAAGTTATTTATTGTACAAGCAAGGCCAGAGACTGTACATTCTCAAAAAGATTCAACTAAATTAAAAAGATATCATCTTAAACAAAAAGGCAAAGTATTAACACAAGGAAATGCTGTCGGAGATTTAATTGGACAAGGCAAAGCAAATATTATCAAAGATGCTTCTCATATTACTAAATTTAAGAAAGGTGAAGTTTTAGTTACTAGAATAACAGATCCTGATTGGGAACCAATTATGAAGATTGCTGGTGCAATAGTAACAGAAAAAGGTGGAAGAACTTCTCATGCAGCAATTGTAAGTAGAGAATTGGGTGTTCCTTGTATTGTTGGAACAGGTAATGCAACAACTGCAATAAAACAAGGGCAAAAAATAACAGCAGATTGTAGTAGTGGAGAAACTGGTTATGTTTATGATAAGTTTTTGAAATTTAAAGTAGAAGAAATTGATCTTAAAACAATTCCAAAGACTAAAACTAAAATAATGATGAATTTAGGTAATCCTGAACAAGCATTTGAAAAATCATTTTTCCCAAATGATGGTGTTGGCTTAGCTCGAGAGGAATTTATAATTAATTCTTATATTAAAATACATCCAAGAGCATTAATTGAATATGATAAATTAAAAGACAAGAGTGCTAAGAAATTAATTAAAGAATTAACCTATGGTTACGACGACAAAGAAGAATATTTTGTAGATAAATTAGCACAAGGTATTTCAATGTTATCTGCTGCATTTTATCCAAAAAAAGTTATAATTAGATTAAGTGATTTTAAATCAAATGAATATGCAAATTTAATTGGTGGAAAAGATTTTGAGCCAGATGAAGAAAATCCAATGATTGGTTGGAGAGGTGCTTCTAGATATTATAGTGATGAATATGAAAAAGCATTTTCATTAGAATGTAAGGCTTTGAAAAAAGTCAGAGAAGAAATGGGTTTGAAGAATTTAGTTATAATGGTTCCATTTTGTAGAACACCTGAAGAAGGTGAGAAAGTTTTAGAAGTTATGAAAAGACATGGATTAAAACAAGGCAAAGATGGTTTAGAAGTTTATGCAATGTGTGAAATTCCTTCAAATGTTGTTTTAGCAGAGGATTTCTTAGAAGTCTTTGATGGGTTTTCTATTGGATCAAATGACTTAACACAATTAACACTTGGAATTGATAGAGATTCTTCATTAGTTTCTCATATTTATGATGAAAGAAACAAGGCAGTTAAGTTATTAGTGAAAAGAGTAATAGCAACTGCTAAGAAAAAAGGTAAGTATATTGGAATATGTGGAGATGCTCCTTCTAGTTTCCCAGAGTTTGCTGCATTCTTAGTTGATTGTGGGATTGAAAGTATGTCATTAACTCCAGATGCAATCTTAAAGACTTTCTTAGTTGTAGAAAAAGTTGAAAAGAATTTGGAGAAGTAATTAGATTCTTTTTAAATAACCAACCTCGACAATAATAACATTTAAATAAAAGTATGCATACTACAATTGAGTACGTTTTGACTCTTGAGTAAAGATCTTGGTTAATTATGACCAAGTGACCAAAGAATAAAAGGGCAAAATCGTAACATTTTAATAGTGAAACTCTATTTTCATTGTTTGTTGGGGTCGAAACTTATTTCTGACCAGTGAACAATGAAAAAGAGGGGTGATAAGATGATAGTAAAAGAAGAATTTTTAAGCAAATTGAGAAGATATTTCTCACTAAACCTATATGAGGTCAAAATTTGGGCAGCTCTGCTTTCTAGAGGAGTTTCTACAGCAGGTGAGTTAAGTGATATTGCAAATGTTCCAAGATCAAGAAGTTATGATGTTCTTGAAAGTTTGGAAAAGAAAGGCTTTGTAGTTATGAAGCTTGGAAAACCAATTAAGTACTTAGCAGTACCGCCAACAGAAGTCCTTGAAAGAGTTAAGAAAAACATGAGAAAAGAAGCAGAAGAAAAAGTAGGCAGATTAGATGATTTAAAAAAGACAGAAGTACTACAAGAACTAAATTCATTGCATAGTCAAGGAATTGAACTTGTTGAACCTGCAGATTTATCTGGTTCTTTAAGAGGAAGACATAACCTCTACAACCATCTTGAGCTTACAATTAGAAATGCTGAGGATCATGTTACAATCATGACAACCTCCCAAGGCTTAATGAGGAAAATAGAAGGTTTAAAGCCAACATTTGAAAAGATCAAGAAAAGAGGAGTTAATATTAGAATAGCTGCTCCATTGACAAAAGAGACTAATAAATCAGTAAAAGATCTTGGAGATCTAGCTGAAATAAGACACACAGACAGTAAAGCAAGATTCTGCATTGTAGATGGCAAGGAGTTAATCTTCATGGTATTAGATGACCAAGAAGTACATCCAACATATGATATTGGTATTTGGATAAATACACCTTTCTTTGCAAGTGCAATGGATGATCTGTTCAATATTGCTTGGCATGGTCTAAAGAAGAAATAAGAAGTTTCTTCCAGAAACTTTTTAAATTCTTTTCTTTTTTTCTATTTCTTATGAATATAAAGATACTAGCTGAGAAACTACACCCTTTAGAGAGGAAAGTATTACCTTATCTTAAATCTGTGAAGACTTTTAAGGAGTTAGTAGCTAAATCAGGGCTTAAGGATGTTGAAGTAATGAGGGCTCTGCAATGGCTGCAGAATAAAGGTGTTATTTCTATTAAAGAGAATGTTAAAGAAGTAGTAATGCTAGATAAAAATGGTAAATTATATGCTAAAAAGGGTTTGCCTGAGAAAAGATTTCTAAAGAATATTGATGGAACAACAGATATTGCTATTATTCAAAAAAAGGCAAAATTAGACGGAAATGAAGTTAATATTTGTATTGGGCTGTTGAAAAGAAAAGCAGCTGTTGATGTTATTAAAGATAAAGGCTTAAAAGTAAAGATAACTAACAATGGTAAGAAATTATTGAGTAAAAGTTCACTTGAAGAACAATTTTTGAAGACCTTAAGTAAAGTTAGAGAATTAAAATCATTGAAACCAGAAGAAAACTTTGCATTACAAGAGTTAAAAAAGAGAAAAGACTTAGTAAAGGTTGATGTTGTCAAGACTAAAAGTTTAGTTGTTAGTTCTATTGGTAAGAAATTATTAGCTGTAAAAGTAGATGATAAGGTTGTTGATAGATTAACTCCAAAAATGATGACTTCTGGAACATGGAAAGATAAAAAGTTTAGAAGATATGATGTTGGTATTAATGTTCCAGCAACTTTTGGAGGAAAAAGACATTTTGTTAATCAAACAATTGAATATGCAAAACAAATTTGGTTAGATTTGGGGTTTAAGGAAATGACAGGTGATTTTATACAAACTTCATTTTGGGATTTAGATTCATTATTTGTTCCGCAAGATCATCCTGCTAGACAAATGCAAGATACATTCTTTTTGAAAAAGCCAAGCCATGGTAAACTTCCTAAAGATTATAAAAAAGTTAAAGAAGTGCATGAAAATGGTGGAAATACAGGAAGTAGTGGTTGGGGTGGTAAGTGGAGTGAAGAAAAAGCCAAGGAATTATTGTTAAGAACACATACAACTGTATTAAGTGCACAAAAGCTAGCTACATTGAAAAAGGAAGATCTACCTGCTAAGTTTTTTAATATTGGAAAAGTATTTAGAAATGAAGCATTGGATTGGAAACATTTGTTTGAGTTTTATCAAGTAGATGGTATTGTTGTTGATCCTGATGCTAATTTTAAGAATTTAATTGCTTATTTAAAAGAATTTTTTGGAAAGATTGGTTTTCCAGATGCAAGAATAAGGCCTGCACATTTTCCATATACAGAACCTAGTGCTGAGATAGAAGTATTGCATCCAGTACATAAAGAATGGGTAGAATTAGGTGGTTGTGGTGTATTTAGACCAGAAGTTGTAAAACCATTGTTAGGAATAGATGTACCTGTATTAGCATGGGGTTTTGGATTAGGAAGAATATTATGTCCTTATTATAATGTTAAAGATTTAAGACATATTTACAATAATGATTTAAAACAAATAAGAGATATGAAAATTTGGATGAAATAAGAGGTATAAAATGGCTAATAAAAAACAAGATAAAGGAAATAAGAAAACAGACAAACCTAAATGGAATTGGTTGGTTGAAGTTGGTAAAGAAGTAATTTTAGATCCAATGAGTTTTTTTGAGAAAGTTCCAAAAGAACATGGCTTGAAAAAGGCATTAATCTATTGGAGTGTTGTTACAATATTAGCTAGTTTAATGGCATTAATTTATATCATACCTTATTCAATTATGCAACTTGCATTAAAAGGAGGAATTGCTGGATTTGTATCAGCTCCATTTATTGTAGCCATGATAGTTTTAGTATATTTCTTGATCTTTTTTATAGGATTAGCAATGATATTTGTTTCTGGAGCAATATATCAATTTATATTCAAACTATTGAACGGAAAAGGTGGTTTTCATGACACAGTTAGAGTACTTTGTTATGCAAGAACTGCACAACTCTTTGTTATAATTCCTTTTGCTGGATTTTTTGTAGGAATTTATCATTTAGTCTTATTAGTTATTGGATTTAAACAAGTTCACAAATTAAGTTGGGGAATGTCTATATTAGGGACACTTCTTCCAGCAATAGTTGTATTGTGTTTAGTTGTAATAATGATAATTATTTTTGTTATATTTTTTACTGGATTAATAATTTCAGGTTTAGGAGGTTAATATGCCAACAGTTACATTAAGTAAAAGTGTATTTGAAAAGCTCGTCGGGAAAAAGCTTCCTTTGAGTGAGTTGAAGGAAAGAATCAGTTATCTAGGTACAGACCTAGAGAAAATTGATGGAGACGAGATCCATGTAGAAATATTTCCAAATAGGCCCGATTTATTAAGTGAGCAAGGATTTGCAAGAGCATTTAGTTCTTTTATTGGTATTAAGAAAGGTTTGAGGAAATATGATGTTAAGAAAACAAATATGCAACTTATTGTGAAGAATTTGCCAAAAGAGTGGCCTTATGCTGTAGCTTGTGTAATTAAAGGATTAAAGCTTACAGATGAGAAAGTTAGAGAGATTATTCAATTACAAGAGAAATTAGGAACAACTTTAACTAGAAATAGAAAGAAAGGTGGAATTGGTCTTTATCCTGTTGAAAAAGTTAAGTTTCCAATTACATTTTGCGGTAAAAAACCAGAAGATATTAGATTTAGGCCATTAGAATTTCCTAAAGAAATTAATGCAAGACAAATGTTAGCAATGCATCCAAAAGGAAGAGATTATGGGCATTTAATGGAAGGCTGGAAAACTTATCCTGTGTTTATTGATGCAAATGGGGTTTTCATGTCTATGCCGCCAATAATTAATTCACATGATGTAGGTAAAATTGATAGTAATACAACAGACCTATTCTTAGAAGCTACTGGGCCAGACTTGGCTACAATTAAGATGAGTTTGAATATTATTGCTACATCATTAGCAGACATGGGTGGAGAGATTTGTGGACTTGAGATAGTTTATCCTGAGAAAAAGATGAAGTTTATCTGCCCAGATTTGACTCCAAGAAAAATGAAGTTGGATTTAGCTTATGTAAATAGACGGCTTGGGTTGGAGTTGAAGGATAAGGAAGTTAAGGAGTTGTTGGAAAGAATGGGTTTTGGTTATGAAAAATGTAGTGTGCTTGTGCCTGCTTATA
>CAZKVI010000041.1:0-7199 GCA_964556185.1 uncultured Methanosarcinales archaeon | reverse complement strand
TAGTGGACAAAAAACTTTATAACTCAATTAATCAAATAATTACTAATATGGATTTTAATCAAATTTTCCTAATTATTCTGTTTTTTGCTACAATTATTGCTATTATAAAAGAGCCTGTAATTAGATTTAGAAAGGAAAAATTGAAGATTGATTATGGTATTGCTCCTTTGATTGCAATCCTTATTTTATTTGCTTTTAGATATGTGGATTTTAATGTTATTATTAGGGCACTTACTGGGCAAGGCAATCTTATCCCATGGACAATAATTGTTATTTTCTTCACAACTGCTTATATTTGTATTTCAATTGATATAACTGGATTTTTTGAATACATCTCTTTTAGAATCCTACAATTTTCTAAAGGAGATGGACATAAATTATTCTTTAATCTTATTTTATTTGCAGCAGTATTAACTGTTTTTACATCTAATGATATTGTTACACTTACAATGACTCCAATTATTTGCTATCTTGGAAGACATTCTAAAATAAATCCAATTCCTTATCTTATTGCTGTGTTTTTTGCATCAAATACATGGAGCATGGTTTTTTATATTGGAAGTCCAACAAATATAATGGTTGCACAAGCATTGAATTTAGGATTTTTTGAGTATACTAAATTAATGATTCTACCAACAATTATTGCTGGTGTTTCAACTGCTCTTTTAGTTTTCTTTTTATTTAGAAAACAAATTCCAAAGAAAATTAAACTTTCTAAGATAGATCCCTCAATATATTTTAGAAATAAACCTGTTGCGTTTATTGGTGTGATTGTTTTAGGATTATTCTTTTTATCATTATTGTTCTCAGAATTTATTGGATTAGAAATTTGGCAGATTACAACAATTTTTGCAATATTTTATTTATTCTTAAACTTTATAATGTCATATTATCATTGGAGTGTAAATTATATATCACATCCATTTCACCACCATAAAACAAAAGCAATAATGCATGCACATAATATACAATTCAAAGTTCATGAATTATTTTTGAGTGTTCATCGTATGCCTTGGAAAATCTTGCCATTAATAGCTTGTTTTTTTATTATTACACATGTATTCTGGATGTATGGAATAGCAGACATGGTTGCAAATATGTTAAATAATTTTCATGGCTTCTATGGTCCAATATATACTTCTTTTGTGTCTGCAATTAGTGCAAATATTATGATTGATCAACCAATGACAATGTTATTTGCAAATGCAATGCAGAATCCAAATTATTTAGTTGAAGGAGTTGATAAATTAAGTAATGGTTTAGCATTAGTAATTGGTGCAAACCTCGGCGACAATATAACATTATTTGGAGCTTTGGCTGGGATAATGTGGGCTAAGATATTAGGATTCCATGGAATAAAGATGAATTACAGAAAATTCTTAAGTTATAGTATCAAAATAATGCCTTTGGTAATTTTAATAACAAGTTTAACATTGGCTGTACAAATGTGGTTGATTAATTAAGCTGCTAAATTTCTTTCATGTTGGTGTTCAATTTCATGAATTACTCTCTTTGCATGAACTCTATGTGTGAAAGGTCTATGGCCAGATTCTAATTCTAATATTTTTGCACCCATTGCATCAAGAATTTGTCTTTGAATCTCTGGACTAAAAATGTGATCAGACATTGTAACAATTCCAAGAGGTGATTCTTCAACTAAATCATCACCTGTAACTTCTTGTGCTGCTTTTAGTAAGTCTGTTTGATATATATATGTGGAGCTGAACCTAAATTAACCCACCTACTTGGGGACCATGCTTTAACTTTTCTTTCATCATCTGGATTATCATGTAATTCTTGTTTAGCAAAAACATAAGCAGGAACAGTAAGCTTAGTTCCGTTTGCAGACTTAAAGATATCATACCAATCTCTTTCATATACTGTATCCCTTAGAAAATTAATTCTTAATTTCATTTGTTTTCCACTTTCTATTCCTATTTTATGTGTCAATGCATCTTTTGTATTTGTAAATGGTGCAATATAAACTGGTGATAATAAATTATCTTCTTTATCTCCGAGTATTTGTTCTCGGTAAGCTTTACTTCGCATTCTTGTTGCAACAACATTTGCATAACTGTGATAAATTGGTGTACATTGTTTGCCAGATGTAATTTCAACTAAAGCTTTTGCATGCTTTGCTTCAACAGCTTCATTAGTTAAACAGAATCTCTTAAAGAAATTAATAATTCCCATTATAGAACCCAAAGGATTTGTAAAGATATCCCAAGGTGCAGGCATTGAAACATCTGGAGAATAAACAACATAAACATCTTTACCAGTTGTTTCTGCTAATAATGCTGGAGTCATTCCCATATAATTAGAATCATTTAAAGTGCAATAGTCTGCAAAATCTTTTTCATAGTTCATATTTTGTCTTGTAACATTTTTGCCAGCCATAAAAGCATAGCAACTATCTGTTTTTTGTTCTAGTGTATTCGTAGGACTATATTTTTCATAGAAAACTCCATTACTAGTCTCTTCTCTCCTATATATAACTTCAGGAACTGCACCCATAGTATTTAGGAATTGAAAAATGCTTATAAGCCTTTCCTTTATTACCATTTTTTAGTACTCATTTGATGTTCACAGTATGGTAATATGTATATTAGTATATGTAATATATTCACATTACCAATAAATTTACGAAAAAGTAGTCTCTAAAATAGAAAGGTTTATATAGTTTGGAGTACTTAGTATATATACTATGGTAGGTGTGCAAAACTCTCAAATTATTTGTAATCAGTTTATCTATTTAGTGAGAGCTCTTTGGCTAAACCATTGATTTTCAGGTCAAAATAATAATTGCGGAGAATTTGGGCCTGAAAATAGCGAATTTCTATTTTTAGGCTCTAAAAAAGTTAAGTTAGTAGGGTGTAAAGAATGTTAGTAGGGAATGCAAATACAGGATGTGGAAGATTAGATCAGATACTTGAAAGGTCTAGAGATGTAGTTATGCAATTAAGAGAGTTACCTGATCATATCTTAGAATTAGCTTTACTTCCTTCACCAATGGATAAATTAAGACCTGATGGAACTGTAGATCCAAGGACCACTTTTCCAATACCAAGTGGAATAATTGAGTTAGTAGCAGACCATAGAGGATTTGCTAGAGAGCAATTAGATTTTGCACAAGCACAATTAGATACATATATAGAAGCTGCTATAACTCAACATTTACACGATATAGGTGCAGGAGATGCTAAAAAAGTAGATTTAGTTTCATTTTATTGTATAGCACCTGGACATGATAGAAAAAATCCAATTGCAAAAGCAATGATGCAACAAGGCAGAGCATTAGATAATCCTGGAATAACTCAAGATGATTTATTATATGCAAAACCAGATATGGGTGTTATTGTTCAAGATGGAAGAGTTTATTGTGAACCTTGTTCTAGTCCATTAATATTAGCGACGACAAAAGTTGTTAGATATGGTACTGCTTATTTATTACCAACAGGAGAAGTAGTTGAAACAAGAGTAAAAGCAGAAGCCTTTGGAGAGAAAACTGGAAGAGTTTTACTTAAAGATGAACTTGGAACAGGAAAAGGTTTCTGGGATTTTACAGCTGCAAGAGCTTTAACACACAATGGACGAAGTGTAGAACAAGCATTAGCAAGATATTTAGGATTAACACTTAGAAAAGATTATGGAAATAACCCTAGAAAAGATGGTTATGATACAGCCCATTATGCAGGAGCATTTGGTGTTCCATTTGAATTACAAGGAACAACTTTTGAAAGTCAAATTGAGAATGAAGTTGGTGCAAGGGCACATAGTGGATTAAAAGATAGAGTAAGAAGAGAATTAAGTTTAGCATCAGCTGAAAATGCTGAAGTTGATACTACATCATATATATTAAGAAGACTTTGTGATATTCAAGTCTTAGCACCAGAAAGAGTTTATACACCAGAACATGCATATGTTCCAAGACCCGGTGTTAGAATAATTGGATCTAATTATTTAGGTATTCAGCAAACAGGTGAAGGAATCTATACTCCTAGACATGTTGCAGAACAAGCAATGCAAAGGAATTCATAGAAAGCCTTAAATAGGAGTTACAACTACTATATAATATACGTGATAAACATGACAAAAGGAATAAATAAAATAGCATTGATTCATTTGTTTATTTTTATTTCCCTAGTGTTTATCTTATAATATTCGCTGAAGATCCATGCGAGGAACTTTGGCGATTGATTCTATGAGCTATTGTTTCTTGTTTTGGATAATAAAGAATTAGTTAGTAAAGGTGAAAAGAAAATGGTTGCGGCAATATCAAATACAGTTCAAAGACAAGAAGAATTAGAAAGACGTGTAAGAGTAAATGGGGGAGCATTTATGGTTCCTGAAGGTGTAGTTAGAGATACTGATCCAGACACACTTTATGATTCTTTTAGAAGATTTATGGGAGAAAAAAGAGAACTTCGTGGATTACTTAGACCAGGAGAAAGGCTTGTTAATGGTGTAACTCATCAAGTTCCTGATTCACAAGGAACTCCTTTATCTGTTGGTGATATGGTTATGTGTCCAACATATGCTCCTGCTTATAGTAAAGTATGGACTGATGAGGGCACTGTTGTAGGATTTGCACAAAGAGATGATGTTGGTGATATTAGTATGGCTCCAACATATAGAGCAGAAACAGAAGAAGATAAAATTGGAGTTGAACCAGGCAAACCATATGCTTTAGTTGTTGTACAAGGTGGTCTTTATGGAGCACCTCTTGAAGCATGTCAACAACAAAATCAAGATAGTTGATATATTACCTCAACAGAAATTTTTTAAACAAACCTTGATTCTTTTCTATTTATGAATTTATTAGACGCAATAATCTTAGGAATAATTCAAGGCATAACAGAATGGTTGCCGATATCAAGCTCTGGGCATTTAGTTTTGTATCAGCAGTTTTTTCAATTAAATGTTCCAATATTCTTTGATATTATGTTGCATGTTGCTACATTGTTTGTAATATTTGTTGTTTTTTGGAGAGAGATAATTAAGATTCTAAAAGAATTGGTGAAATTGGATTTTAAATCAGAATATGGTAAATTAGCTTTGTATATAATCATTGGAACAATTCCAACAGGAATAATTGGTTATTTTTTCAAAGATTTTTTTAAGAGTTTATTTCAAAGTACAATTACAGTTGGTATTGCATTATTAGTAACAGGTTTATTTTTGTATTTGTGTAAAGGTATTAAGAAAAAGAAGAAATTAAAATGGTATAATGCATTATTAATTGGTACTGCACAAGGTCTTGCAATCATTCCTGGTATTTCTAGAAGTGGTGCAACAATTTCATTAGGTATTTTACAAGGTATTGATAGGAAAAAGATTGCAACATTCTCATTTTTATTAGCAATCCCTGCTATACTTGGTGCAATGATAGTTGAATTTCCAAATGATTTTAGTTTTGATTTAAGTTTATTAATTGGAATGCTAACATCTTTTGTCGTCGGGTATATTGCATTGAAAATATTATTGAAATTAGTTATTCAGAATAAATTTTATTTATTTGCTTATTATTGTTGGTTAGTTGGATTGATTACAATTATACTTTCTTTATGAGAAATTTTAAATAATTTAATACTATTCTTTTTGATATGAGTGATGATTATAGAATAAATAAAGAGTATTTACCTGGAGTTTGTCAAAGCTGCGAATACCAATATACAGGTTCAACATGTGTTTTATCTGATGTTGATGTTCATGATATAGAACCAGATGATATTACAGCGAAAGTAGAAGAAACATGCCATCATGCTTGGAATAAGCAATTAGATGGACTTCTAGAAGATCTTCGTGCAGATAATGAAAGATTGAGAAAACAAGATGAAAGTATATCAGTTCAAGGTACTCCTGAACATGCTGGCGGTGGTGGGAGTTAAACTTTATATATACAACCCCATTACCTTCTTAATGGGGTGTTAAAGATAAGAAAAGATTTTTTAGCTGCTGTTGCTGCAATGGCAGTTGTTGCATGGTTTGCTAGAACTGAAATAATAGATTTTTATGATTCTATAGCTGATAGAATTGATTATGGTCTTGCTTCTTATGCTGCAAATAAAGAAGATAGATCAAGGATAAGAGCTGCTGGAGTAGATGTAGAAAAGGCTTCGCTTTCTAATGATGCTTATGGTATGGCCTATTATTTAACTCTTGCTGATGATGAAAAAGCATGTCAAACAAAAGATGGAAATGTTAGATTATTTCCTTGGTCAGTTAGTGAAAATAGTATTAATTACCATCTTCAAGAAATAGCTGGTAGTGATGGAGTTATAACCCAAGTTGAAATTGGTGCAGCATATCAATTATTGCCTCGATGTGATTTAGAACCAGGTACACTAGAAGCAGTTATTGAGTAATTATTTTGTCAATATAGTACATCCATCTTCTTCGACAAACAAAGAATGTTCTGATTGTGTTACCATTCCATTTTTAATTTCAACTAAAGGTGGATAATCATGGATATTTCCAGCTTGCTTCAACATTCGTAATGCAAAACCTACTTTAGTTGGATGGAATTTTTCACATAACCATCGAGAAGCAAAAGGTAAATCATGATAATTTTTTATTTCTTTTAGAATATTCCTACTCATTAAATCTCTAACTGGTTTATTTCCAATTTGTGAGAATATGTTTGCAGTTCCTGAGTTTTTTATCTTGCCAGCACCTGTTGTTGCAAAGGGTTCTATTGCAATTGTCATTCCTTTTTTTAATTCAGTTTTATCTTTTGTATCATAATTAGGTATTGAAGGAGAACAATGAACTTCAAATTCTCCTAAACCATGACCAGAAAGATTAACTATTGGTGTATAATCATAACTTTGTATTGTTTCGTTAATTGTTTTTCCAATTTCACTTAATGTAACACCTGGTGTTACTAATTTTACTGCATTGTTTCTTGCTTCTATTGAAGCTTTTACTAAATCATTATATTTTTTTGTTAAATCAACTGTATAAGCAGTGTCACCAATTGCTCCATTAACACAAACACCTAAATCTATTTTAATACACATCTCTTCTGTTATTATTATAGGATCATTGAATACAGGTGCATAATGTGCAGCGCATTCATTAATTGCCAAAGAAACAGGGAAAGCAGTTGTAGCTTTTTCATTGATTTTGTTATCAATTTTATCAGCAACTTCAGATAATTTAGCATCTGGTTTAATTAGTTTCTTAGACCATTCTCTAAC
>CAZKVI010000040.1:0-7490 GCA_964556185.1 uncultured Methanosarcinales archaeon | reverse complement strand
TGTACATAAAGCCGATATACCCACTAAGTAGTGGTGAACAACCGAAAGATTTATATAGTATGACTTAACTTATTCCTCTTTAGAATGTCAAAATGATAAGTGATTCAAGTGATCCAGGGGCTACTAATAGCCAAGCAAATGTTTCTCCAGGTGCAGATACAGTAGAAGGATCTACATTAGCACCACAAGACGGTTTAGAAACAGAAGTTGCTAGTATTGTAAGAGTAATTCCTGGTGGAATTAAAATAAATCATGCTCATTTAGGCATGGAAGCAAGAATGGAAGGTGATGCACACCTAAATACTTATCTTAGGGATGAAATTCCAGATGATTTAATAGTAGAAAGAGAAGATGTTTTATCAGCAATGTATAAAGTTGTTGATGATAAATTTCTTTTAGAATTTTGTAGAAACATTCCTAGAAGACCACTACAAGAAGATCCAATTGGCTTACAAGCATTGGTGTCTGCCTATCCTGCAAATTCTCATGCATTGTTTATGGCTTTTGGAGATAATGTTATAGAACAAACAGCACAACACAGAGAAACTATAGGTATGTATAGGCGATTTTTTGAAGATGTATCTGAAGCAAACACTGCTATTTTAAGATCAAGACAATTATTTGAATGTGGTAGAGATAATTTATATCAAATAGTTTATCATTCTGGTTTAGCAAATAGATCAGAAGCATTAGCAGCATTAAGTAGACTAAATAAAATAGCAACTAAGAATTCTCCTGAAGCAGTTGCTAGAAATATTCAAACTTATACAAGACTTGCAGAAATATTCAAAGGAGAAACTACTGCAGCATATGAAAAAGCACCATTAAAATTAATAGAAGACCATGCAGAAGAAGTTGTTGCAATTGCAAAAAGAAATGAATATGCCGATCGTCCAGAACTTGCTTTTGGTCTGGAATTAGGAGATAGGTTTCCAGATTATTTTACTAAAACAAGGGAACCTTATAAAGGACTTGCTGCAGCTGCTGGTCCACAATGTCCAGCTGAAGGCTTTGATCCAGGCTTACCAGTTAGACCAGGTGCACAAGAAATACCTCTTGAATTATTACAAGCAGGAGAATGGCAACCAGATATGGATGTAAGATTAGATTATAAAGTAATAAGAGAACAAACAGGCTTACAAAGAGTTGGAAGAGCTTTAGCAAATGGAGTTAATTCTGCTTTAAGATATTGCGGTCTAAAGAAATAATTCTAACCAATATTTTACTTAATATTTATATATAACTTATTCTTACTATAATTTATGTACCAATTTAGCAAAACACTGAAAAAGACAATTCTTGTAAGTATTGTAATATTTGCATTGATGTACTTAATATATCGTACTGGAGCAAAAGGCAATATTGAAGATTTCAAAACTATATTAGCTGTTATAAGTTTTGTATATGGGTTTTTTATGGCATCAATATTCTCTTTTCTAAGATCTAAATTTTTTAGTTTTAAAACAGGATTTGCTGAAATTAATGGGCACATTGTTTCATTATATCAGATTGCTTTGCTTTCAAAACAAGATAAATATATTAAGACTATTCGTAAAGCTTTATATGGTTTTGTTGATAGTTTAGAAACATTAACTCCTGAAAAATTTGGAGAAAGCCAAGAATTATTCTATAAAGTATACCAAGCACCACATGATTTAGAAATTAAAAATCAAGTCCATGCAAGTTGTCATACTAGGACATTAAATACTTTAAGAAACCTTTCAAAAGCTAGAGAAGTGAATGAAGTTTATGGAGAAAAATACTTGAAAAAAGGATTAAAGTTTATATTCATTTTAATCACAGCAATTTTCTTATTTTCAGCAGCATATTTTACTATTTTGACAGGAGCTTATTATTACATTTGTCCATTGTTGTTTGCAGTAGTTTTCTTAACATTCTTGTTGTTTGATGTAGATAATTTAAGCTATGGAGAACATGCAACAAGATACGCTAATCTAAAACAATTGAAAGAAATGTTGAAATAATTCTAATCACTAGACAACACTTTGTCCAGTGTATTTTACCGTCGACAAAAGCCATTGGACAGGACAAGTGCCTGTGAAGTATTTAAACTAGTAAATTCTATTATTTGAAAATGAGATATTATTTTGATTCATGTATTTGGAGGGACCATTATGAAAATAGATTTGGATTTAAAGGAAGGCCTTTAGGAAATTATGCTTCAAAACTTTTTATGAAAATAATGAAGAATAAAGATATATTGCTTTTTTCTGATTTACTTATTAAAGAATTAAAAATTCAATATAATGAGAAAGATATAAATGATATGTTAAATATATTATTTCTTATGAAAATATTAGAATTTGTGAATATTGATAAAAGTGAATTTAGAGAAGCAGAAACAATTGCTAAAAAAAGAAACTTACCCTTGCCAGATGTACTTCATGCAATAATCTCAAGAGACAATAAAGCAATTTTAGTCTCACAGGATAAACATTTCCAAAAACTTAAAGATTTGGTTGAGATTAGGAAACCTGAAGAAATAATCTAAAGCTTCCAACCTCTTTCTCTAGCTAATTCTGCCAATGCTAACTCTCTAGCTTTTCTTCTTTCAACATTAGTAGTTTTCTTCTTAGCTTTCCCTTGGAATTTCATGAATTCTTTAATTAGTTCATCTCTGTTAAGTTCAAGTAATTTATCTCTAACAGCTTCTCTAATAAATTCAGTCCTAGAATTAAAATTATGCTCTACTATACTTGAATCAATTCTTTTCAATATATCTTCCTGAAATTTTACAGTTACAACTTCCATGGTATTCCATTGTAATACTATGTAATATTTAAATCTTTTGATTTTAAACCTGTAGAATTCGATGGGTTTAGAAATAATCTACAATTCTTCGCCAGAAACAGCACTTACAAATAAAACCCTTGTTCCACTATCATTACTTAATTTAACTTCATAAACAGGATAATAAACTCTTTTCATGTTCATTACTTTCGCATTTTCAAAGAAATTCTCTACAAAATTACCAAATACTTTTGGTTTTATTTTCTCTTTTTCTATTTCACCTGTTAATTCTGCTTCTACAATCTCCATATCGGGAGAATGCAAAGCATCAACATTTGTATTTACTCTAACTAATGGTTTCCAAAACAACCTTCTATCTTCTTTACTTGCTCCAGCAATCTTTGTTTCCATTAACTTTTTCAAATTACTCTTAACAGAAGATGCAGTAAACTTTAATTTTATAGCTAATTCTTCTGCAGTAATATGTCTTTCTTTCATTAAAGCCTTAAACACTGTTAAAGGAACAGACTTTAAATTAATCAATTTATCATAATTTGGCCGCGCCCTTAAATCTTTATTCATAAATTTCAACAATCGACCTTTCTCAGCATCAAAAACAAGAGTAAACTCCCCAACTTTACTACCTAATAAACCTTTTTTAGAAACTTGTACAGTAGTCAAATAAACAGGATGCAAAACCATTCTTAATGAACTCAAACTCTCAGTAGGTTTTCCAAAAAAGAAAAACTGTTTTTTCTTTTTCTTTGAAATAAAATCCATTATTTCATCTTCCGCAACCCCTGGCTTAACCAAAGTAAATAATTTCTTCACACCCTCTAACTGTGTAGACTCCTCGACCTCAATTTTCTCATCAACTTCATCTAAATCTAATTTCTTTTTCTTAACAATAAACTCAGAAAACCTATCTCGAACAGGATCCATCAATTGCTTTACAGCTTTCTCTGTTAATGTAGCATGTTTTGTATATAACCATCTTACTTTTACTGCTTCAATATCTTTTAATTCATCAGGACAAAACACTAAGAATTCTCCTGGCTTTAATTTAGGTAATTCACTAATAACTTTTGTAATCTTGCTTCCAGCAATTGACTTTAAAGCATTTTTTACTTTTTCAGTGTCTTGTTTTGTTGTTAATCTACCAATTGTCCATGTTCCAAACTGTGCAAAAGCTTTGTAATCAATATCTCCTGGGTTTTGTGTAGATATTACACAACCAACACCATATTTTCTAGCTTGTTTAAAAATAATCTTCAAAATATCTTTTGTAATTGGTTTACGAGAACCAGCTGGAATATATTCAGCTATTTCATCAATCATAAATAATGCTTGCAAATTTGGAGAAGGATTACTCAACATCCAATTGTATAATTCAGTAGCCAATGAAAATAAAAAGAAATGTTTGTCATCTTGACTTTCTAGTGTATTTAGATAAATAACATTAATTTGGTTTTTCTTAAACATTAAATCAATATTAACAGGCACACCAAATTGAAATAATAAATCTCTAGCACCAACAGTTAAGAATTTAATCTTTTTAGATAATACTTTTAATTCCTTTTCATTTTTAATAAAATCCTTAATTTGGTTTTTTACAATAGTAGGTGGATTCTCTACAACACTTGCAAGTTTATCAAATGTGTTGATTGCTTTTCCTTTTTTCCAAGAATCCATAAATATTAGATATAATAAAGTAGATGCAGCTTTTCCAGTATCATGCTTTAAATTATAACCCAGTAATTTAACTAATGAGTCTGCTAAAGGATGTAAAATACTAACTAAATCTTCATATTCTACTTTTCTTGGAGGTAATTTTAATGGATTCAAACAAATTGGAATACCTTTTGAAGATGTAGGAGTATAAACAACTACTTTAGGCTTAAACTTCTCAGTATCTGAAATACCTAAACTGGCTAAGTCTCCTTGAGGATCTATTAAAATACTAGGAATACCACAAAGAAAAGCCTCTTCAATCAAAGCCTTACAAAACACAGTCTTTCCAGATCCAGAACTACCTAATGCAATCAAATGCTTTTTTAGGGTTTTATCTAATAAAGTGAACTTTTCTTTAGTACCTCTTTTTACCCCTAATTCAAATTTCGCCATAGTTTTCTCATAGTAAGAATTATATATAAAGTTTCTTACTATTAGATAAATTTTAAAAGAACAATTATTCTCCACTTGGTTATGAAAATCATAGCTTTAGTTGGTTTACCAGGTTCTGGCAAAAGTACTGCTGCAGCATTATTCAATAAAAAAGGCTTTCAAATAATTAGATTTGGAGATATTACAGAAGAATATCTTGAAAAAGCAAATTTAACTTTGAATGAGAAGAACGAAAGAGCAATTAGAGAATCTTTACGTAAAGAACATGGAATGGAAGCATATGCAAAACTAAACAAAGACAAAATTGATCTTGCTTTAAAAAATGGAAAAGTTGTAATTGATGGATTATATAGTTATGAAGAATTTAAATTTCTAAAAAAAGAATATGAAGATATTATATTAATTACAGTAGAAACTTCTGCAGAAAAAAGACATGAAAGATTAAGTAAAAGAGAAAATAGATCATTAACAGAGAAAGAAGCAGAACAAAGAGATGAAACAGAAATTGAAAACTTAAACATACAAAAAACAATAGATTCTGCAAATTTTACATTACAAAATAACTTTAGTGAACAAGAATTAGAAGAACAAATAGAAAAAATAATTGAAAAGATTAAGTAATTTCTAAGACTTTCTCTCTAGATTTCAACCCAGAAATAATTCTAACCTTTTTCTTCAACAATTTACTCAAGAACTTCACTAATTCAATGTTTGCTTTGTTTTTGTCAGGAATTGCCTTCACAGCAATCTTAACTACATCACCAATAATAATAACTTCAGTCTTATTTGCATTTGGTTTTACAACTACTTTAAGTTTATTGTCTATAATACAATCTTCAATGTTCATTGTTTTTCTAATTTCTTTAAGACCTTATCAATTCCAACCAAGATATTTCTATCTGTGTGTTCTGCATGCGCATCTTTGTTGTCTATTGTTAATCTCCCTGTAAATTCATACATTTTTGATGTTTCTCTCTCATGTACAGTTTTCAAACTAACGTTGATGCTATTAAATCCAGCACTTGTCTGCGAAACTTGTTTAACAAAGTTCCCAACAATCTTCTTCACTATAACTAGTGTAGGTTTATCTACTTCTTTAAACCCAGAAAGAACAATATTTCCACCTAATTCCATATTTGTCACCTCAATATTAATTGCTATGAAAGAAATTGAGAATTAATGAATATAAAAATGTTTTGAAAAGAATCAAGCAGCTTCATAATTAATAATAAGTTCTGGTCTATCTAATTCTTTAGGGATAAAATCTAACATGGCTTGTTGAAATTGCGCCCTGGTAAAATCAAACGGAACAACAATTCCTCCTTCTCTTTGAAGGTGTCTTAAATTAGATCTTGGAACATAACTTCCACTACTTAAAACGTTTGTATTTTCCACTTGGGTAGCATATATATCTCCAGGGATAATAACTGCAATACCACAATCATCTTCATAAATTCTACTGAGAATTTTTCGTTTTGTTACAGTTCTATTCCACAAACCTGGTGCTCCTTCTTTACTAAATGTTGTTTCAATACCAAGTGGAGTACCATCCACTAATCTTACACAATCAATTTCATTACTTCTAGCACCTTTATCGCTATAAATATGAACTCCTGTAATAAGTCCATGTTTTATTAAATATCTTGCTTTAACTTCACCATCTTTTAAACCATGTTCTGAAACATATCCAAATTCTTCTTGTTCTGAAACCCAATTGGCAGCTTCTCTAAGATGAATTTCTAACATTGCTCCAGAAAACCCTTCTACTCCAGAGAATTTTCTACCTCTTCCATTTGGATGTTGTGCTTGATATTCATTCATTAATGCAAAAAGTTGAGGAAAGTTTGGTTCCATTAAACCAACAGCAGTCATGTATTCTCTCATTGCATCTGTAGAAATTAATCTATATCTTCCAGGAGTTCGTTTATTAACAACTTCTATTCTTTCTTCATATCTTCTACCACCATCACGTCTACTTAAAACTTCAATTCTTGGTTCTTGAACTACAGGTGTTTCTTCTACTACTGGAGTTGGAGCTTTTTCAGCAACTTCGTCAATTGTTACTTCTTCAGCTGCAGATGCTTTAGGTGTTTCTTCTGCAACTATATTTTCTAATACTGCTTCTCCTCTAGAACTAACAGGAGGGTATTTTACATCTTTCTTTCTAGAACTAGTTTGTCTTGCTCTTTTAGGAATTCTATGTGTTCTTACTGGTCTCCCATACTCAAAATCTCTCTGCCTTCTATATTCTTCTCTCATAGCAGCTTCTGGACTTCCATATCCAGATCTTGGTTTTGGAGCATCATCTACTGACTTCCCCATTAATCTTAGCATTGCTTTATGACAGTCTAACATTTTACACCTTAATATATTAAAGATTTGATTAGTCCTATATAAACCTTACTTCGACTTCAAAGCCGTCGTGTGTTGGATATTCTTCGACTACAGCCGCTTTGAGGCCTTTTTTGAGCTTTTTTCCAAGCTTTTTAGCTATTTTCTCAGAAGTCAATAATCTAAGCTTATAATCATCAATAACAATAGAATTCTTACCAATACTAAACTTTTCCATCAACTCATCCCTAATCTTCACCAATTCTTCAACAACCTTCTTCCTT
>CAZKVI010000039.1:916-7894 GCA_964556185.1 uncultured Methanosarcinales archaeon | reverse complement strand
GTATTTCAATTATTGATAATTAGTGTATTTGCTGCTTCTTGGGGCTCAGTAGATTTTAGAATACATGAATCAGATGATCCTTATGTATTTCCTTTGATTATTGATGTTGAGAATAATTTAAATGATGAATTTACTGCAGAGTTATATGTTAAAACTATTTATGGTAATGGTTCTTATGGAGAAAGTGAATTGCATAAATTAATCGATATTCCTCAGAATCCAGAATTATTGTATTTGGATTTCTCAGTTTCTGCTCTTGAAAGAAATAATGATGTGTTAATTATTGTTGAATATAAGGATGAATCAGAAGAAGCACTTCATACTTCTTTGACTAGATTAAGTTTGGATTCAATTAGTGAAGAATTGCCAAGTGATATGGAAGTTGATTTAGAAGATGATATTGAAAGTGATTTCAATATTTCAATAATTATTGGTATTTTAATTGTATTAGTTCTTTTTGCAATTGTTGGAGTTGTTGCTTGGTTAGCTTTGAAGGACTAGTTTGTAGCAACTAACTTCAATATTCTCAATTCTTTTTTTGTGGAACTTTTGTGTTGCTTTTAATGGGAATTTGAAGTTAATTTGTTCTTTTATTTTGAAGTTATGGTCTTTAGAAATCTTCTCGACAAATACTTTTGTTGAAGTTTTATGAAAGCTGTAGATTTTATTTGTTATTTCAAATGCTTTTTCTAGGAAAAGTTTGTCTGCGTGTTTTTCTTTTGTTCCAAAAGGTGGGTTTTGAATTACTAAATCTACTTTTTTATTGAAATCTTGAATATCTTTGTTAATAATTTCGAAATTGTCTTCTATGTTTAAGTTTTTTAGATTATTTTCTAGAATTTCAATTGCTTTTTTATCTTTTTCAATAAAATAAACAAATTTAGCTCCAAGAAGTAAAGCACCAATACCAAGAATACCTGTTCCAGCTCCAAGGTCTGCAATAATTTTATCCTCAATATCATTATTCATGTGTGCTTGCCATAATATTGTTGCAGCGATTTCAGAATCTGTTGGATATTGTTCTAGAGATACATTTGCTTGATTGAAAACTTCTAGTTTTGATAATGTAATTGCTAAAGATGATTTTGATGTCATAGTTATTAAGAAAAAGTTAGAGTATTTAAGGTTTACTCCATTAATTTGATTTTTCCTCTGTATTCAATTGCTTGGCCAGATTCAATTAATGCATTTACTTGTTCTTCACCAAACTTTTCAATAACTTCGATGATATCTGTTTCATTGTTTTCTTTTAGGTAGTTTGTAATTTCAGTATTATCGCCTGTTTCTTCTCTTTGTTTTTGTATTAACTCTCTAACTGCTTTTATGTGCTTACAAACTCCTCCAATTTTTAACATTCTGAATTTGAAGTGTGCACATTCGCAGAAAGGTGTTGCATTATCTACTTTGTAGAATTTACCTTTAGTAGAACTTTCAACTTCAAACTTATCTTTATCTACTTTTTTAATATTCATAATTATAAGTAAGTAAAATAAATTAAAAAAACTTTTGTTTATTCATGCTCTTTTTCGTATTGTTCTAAGCAATCGTCAGAGCAAAACCAGCAAACTTCACCATTAACTTCCTTTTCTATTGGATCTTGGTCTGCAAAAGCATTTCCACACTTTCGACATTTGGCTTTTTGACCATCTCCTTCAGCTCCTTCCATAAAAGCAGCTTCTCTTGGAGACATTTCATCGTTTTCTACCATTTCTGCTCTACTTTCCTTATTATAGACATCTTCTTCCATACTAAAAACACAGAAATTAGGTATATATAAAGTTTATTGATATAGTACTAAAAAATTTATAAATCTAAGTATATCTCTTTGATTCTATGACAGATAAAGTAACTGATGAAAAACTCAAAAAGTATTTTGAAGTGACTGGCAAAGCTTTAGAGAAAGTAAAGATTGGTGAACAAAAAGATATCAATTGGAAAGCTGCTGCGGAAGACTTCTTAGATATGGCTCAAAGGTATTATTCTGATGCAAAACATTTCCAAGAGAAAGGTGAGATTGTTACTGCCTTCGCTGCATTGAATTATGCACATGGTTGGTTAGATGCAGGAGCTAGACTTGGATTATTTGATGTTGGTAATGATAATGTTCTTTTTACTGTTGATGGTGATGATTAAATCATTGTTGAATCAAACCAATCTGTTATTGTTTTGTATAATTCTGGTTGAGTTTTAAACATATTTGTACCATGGCCTGCTTCATCATACATTTCTATTTCTTTTTCTCCTGCTAATTCGTTGTAAATTTGTGTAACAGTTGTTGCAGAATACTCATCATCATAAGCAGCTACAAGTAAAACAGGATTAGAATAAGTGGCCAGGCCAACACTAGAAACTCCTCTAAAATCTTCTCCAGGTGAAAGTAAGACTAATGATTCAACATCTTCATCTGTTATAGCATATCTTAATGCGTGGTTAGCACCAATGCTTGCACCAACTAAACCAATTCTTGGATATGCTCCCATGTTTTTCATAAATTTTACAGCTGCTTTTACATCTTTTTCTAAGTCAAGCCATTGAGCATCTGACATAGTTTTCCAATCTTCTCCTTGGCTTATTCCATGCCCTCTAAAATCAAATATAAATACACCATACCCGGCTTGTTGTAAAACTTGAGCTAATGTATCATAATCACTTTTTGAGTTTCCAGCCATATGTAGTAAAATAATTCCTTTGTCTGAATCTTTATTATTCCAGACAATTCCAGACAATTGAACACCATCTTCTGCATAAAACATAACTTGAACTGGTTCTGGTAGCTCCTCTATTGGTGTTTCTGGGATTACTTCTTCTGTACATCCAATTAATAGTAAAGATGATATTATTATTAATGCAAATAGTATTTGTTTCATTTTAGAACTATTATTTGTTAATTATTTTTAAATCTTTACATATTTTTAGTAGAATTCAACTTCTCCATTATGGTAAATTCCTTTGTGTAATTCAACAGGTCTCCAATCATCTTCTATTAAACTAGCATCTAACCAACTAGCTAGCTCTTTTGGATTGCCGATTGTTGCACTCAAACCAATAATTTGAATGTTTTTAAGGAGTTTTCTAAGTAATGTGATTAGAATCTCTAAAGTAGGGCCTCTTCCTGGATCATTAATTAAGTGGATTTCATCAACTATTACGACACTAACATCTTTAAGCCAATTTACTCTGTGTCTTAATAACGAATCTAGTTTTTCAGAAACAGTGATTATTAAATCATATTCTTCAAGATATGGATCTGTTTTATCTAAATCTCCAATTGATAATGCTATTTTAATATCTGGATATTTCTTTTTGAAATCTTTGTATTTTTCTGTTGCTAAAGCTTTTAGTGGAACAATATAGATTGCTTTTCCAATTCCATTATAAATGGATGATAATGCTACTAATTCTGCTACTAAAGTTTTACCAGAACCAGTTGGTGTACAAACTAATTGGTTTTTACCTTCTAATAATCCAGCTTCAATAGATTTAATTTGTGAAGGTCTAAGATCTGTAAAGTTTTGTTTTTCAATTATGTTGTATAGTTGCTCAGGAATTTTATCTTTTAAGTCTTGAACTTTCATTTTTTAGTTTCCATTATTTGTACCAAAGCACATTCCATAGAAATCACATTGTCCAGTTGCCCATTTACACAATGGTCCTGGTTTTTTTGGATAATCTTCTTTATCTTTTGTTTGGGTGTTTGTATGAATTAATTCGCATTCTAATTTTGCTAGTTTAATTAAGTCATCATTGACATCTAAGAACTCTTCACCATTTCTTAAAAAGTAGATTCCAACTTTGTCTGGTCTTTTTCCATGTTTTTCTTCATACATCATTGCATATAATGCAAGTTGTAATTTATATGGAACAGAAATATGGCATGATTTAGATGTTTTATAATCTACTACTTCAATTATTCCATCTTTTTCAAAGATTGCGTCGATAAATCCTCTTACACCGTATCCTTCTGAGGAATATTGTTTCTCTCTAATTGGTGTAAGTCTTTGCCAAGCTTTTATAAAATCATGTTCTTGCATTTCTTTTTTTAGTTTTCTTAAGAAATCATTTAACCAGAGATCAACCATTGATCTTGTTTCTTCTAAAAACATGTTTAATTGAGCTTTTTGTAATCCTAATGAATCTAATTCTTTTTTATTCTTATTCCAATGTTGATTTAATTTGTCATGGATAAATATTTTTAATACAAAATCAAGATTCTTTTGTTCTAATTTTTCTGGTTCTAAATCAAAGAAATCTTCTAATACAGAATGGGCAATTTTACCTCTTGTTAAATGGATTGATGGTTTTGTTCTTATTTTTTCAATGTAACAATAATAATATCTTCTAGGGCATTGTTTGTATGTGTTTATTGAAGAAGGACTTTGAATTCTAGCAAAGCCAATTGTTTCTTTAATACTTTCTTGAGAACTTAGGTTGTCCATAAGATTTTGAAAAATATGGTGCTTTATATTGTTTACGCATTTAGTTATTTTAGTGGTTTTTGTCTCTTAGAAGTTTTAATTATTGATAATGATGAATAAGTGTGAATTGGAAAAAGCTAAAAAGATTGAGTTGGTTAAGACATATAGCTATTTGTAAGCCCTAAAATAGAAAGGTTTAAATATTGTAACCCCTAAACATCTTGTATGTATGTTGAAAAAAAGAAAATCAATGGCAAGATCTACAATTACCTTAGGGTTTCAGTAAGATCTGGTAAAAAAGTAAAAACAAAAACAATAGCTTATTTAGGTAAAGATCCAATGACAAAAAAAGAACTTAATAATAAAATATCAAAGTTTTCTAAGAAGAAAATTGAATATATTAAAGGTAGTTTAAAGAAAGAATTAGAAGATAAGACAAACTTAAAGTTTTTATCTGAAAAACAGTTGGAGAAATTGAGTGAGATAAAGAAGGATTTTTCTATGAAATTGAAATTAGATAGTAAATTATTAAATGACATGTTTAAAGACTTCAAAACTTATTATATTTACAATACAAATGCTATTGAAGGCAATACAATGACATTAAAAGAGACTAATATGTTGCTGAATGAGAATAAAACACCAGAAGGAAGAGATTTAAAAGAAATTCATGATCATATTAATGAGAAAGAAACATTTGATTATATCTTAAATAGTAAACCAGAGATAACTAAAGAATTAATAATAAAAATTCATTCAATGCTTTTGAAGAATATCGATAAAAGAATTGGATCATTTAGATCCCATAATGTTAGGGTTTTTGGAGCTAGTTTTGATACAACAGATGCAAAATATGTTGCTGTTGATATGGATATTTTATTAAAATGGTATAAAGAGAATAAAAGAATATTACATCCTTTGATTTTAGCAGCAATATTTCATGAGAAATTTGAAAGAATTCATCCTTTTTATGATGGAAATGGTAGAACAGGAAGAATGTTGATAAATTTGATATTGTTAAAAAGTGGTTTACCTCCTTTGATAATAAAGAATAGGATAAGAAAAAAATATTATAATGTACTTTCTATTGGTCATAAAGCAGATTTAACTAAAACAGATGTTGGTTGCTATAAAGATATTGTTAAATTTAGTTATAAGCAGATAGTTGATACATATAAGAAGATATTCTCTAAATGGGGTTGATGTAATCCCTAAATTGATTTTATTAGAATTTGTAACCCCTAAAAAACCTTTGGTTGTCTTTTCTTTGTTTTAATAAAAAACCCTTTGAATTGAGCATAGATTGTTTTGATATATCCTTGTTTTTCAAATCTTCTGGCTGAGGTTTTAATATGAGCATTTCTTATGTATTTAAGTTTGCCTAGTTTTTTTAGTCTTTTCATGAAGAAAGTGTCTTCAGCAATATGTATATTTTCAGGAAATCCTGGGAAGACTTGTTTTTTGCAGAACTTAAATCCAGAGGCAGCCATGAAGAAATTTCTTCCAATGTTTCCAATTGCCCATAATATGTGTGCTTTTAGTTTATTTTCTATGGAAAGAGTTTTAGTGGTTCCTCCGATGTGTTTTTTGCATGCTTTTTCTACTTCGAATAATAGGTTTTTTGAGATAGTTGAGTCTGCATCTAAGAATACTAATATATCACCTTTTGCTTTTTTAGCTCCTAAGTTTTCTGCAGCAGAAACATTTCTTTTGTTAATTTTGAAGATATTTTTTGTATATTTCTTTACGATTGTTTCTGTGTTGTCTTTACATGAATCTAGGATTACAATAATTTCATAATCTTTGTAAGTTTGTTGTTTAATTGATTCTAGGGTTTTTTGTATGTAAAGTTCTTCATTATATGCTGGGATTATTATTGATATCATTTTTCTATGAATTCTTTTAATATTTTAATAATTGTTTCATATTTCTTTGCAACTAAGATGTGGTTGCCTGAGATCAATGAATATGAAATTGATTTATTCTTTTTTCCGTCTTTGATTAATAAATAATTATCAATAAAATGATCATCTTTTGCAATTATACATTTTGTTGGGATTTTTATGTTTTCTATGTTTAATTCATGTGTGTAGATTTCTTTTAATAATTTTGTGTATGCTGTTACAGAAGCTTGTTGAATATCTATTGGTAAATAATAGAAAAATGGTTTTCCAAGGTATTTACTATAATCAATAAATTTTCTTTTTCTTCTTGATTTGAAAACTTTGAAGAATGCATGTAATATTGTATAGAATGGTCTGTATAATCGTGGATATCTCATGTATCTTTTTGATGCTAAAGTGAAAAGTAACATCTTTTTTACATATTTTGGATATTTTTTATAGAAATATAAAGCATTTGTTGCACCAAGACTATGGCCAATTAAGATTACATTTTTTATTTTCTCTTTGTCTAAGATCTTTTTCATGTCTTCTACTGTAATCTCAACAGAAACATCTGCTCTGCTTGATTTGCCATGGCTTCTAATATCAAATGTTAGAAAGTTTTTATTTGGAAATTGGTGAAAGAATGGTTTGAAAACAGTGTAATTAGATCCAACGCC
>CAZKVI010000039.1:0-906 GCA_964556185.1 uncultured Methanosarcinales archaeon | reverse complement strand
AGAAAGAATAAGAAAGGTTGTTTGTTCTTTCTCTGTATTACATAATGGAGTCTTTTATTCTTACTAATTTCTAAGTATTTTGATTCCATTTTTCTTTAGAATTTCTATATGTTCTTAAAGTTTACTTAATTCCAAGTATTTAGAAGCCCAGAGCATGCCTTCGTCTGAGATATAGAATGGAGTCTTATATATGTCACCATTTGGTTTATATACTTCTAAGAAAGTCTTATGCTTGTCTATTTGTTTTTTGTAGATGTTTAGGTATTTCTTAAGTAGTTTTTTGTCTGTTTTGGCTACAATATCTAAATAACATAATCCTAAATGTGCCCAGATAGTTGTCCCTTCATAATTTGGTGAGAATATTCTTGACCAGAATAAGAATTTATGAGTTCTATTAATTGTGTATTTCAATGGAAACGGGAAATCTAATTCTTTTTCTTTTATTGCTTTGATAGATTGCTTTAACATCTTTTTATCATCTATTATTCCACACCAATATGGAAATACATTTGCATCTCCTGAAATATAGTTTTCAAATAATGTATCTTCAAAGTATTTTCCATTCCAATAACTGGTTTTTATTATTTCTTTATAATCAAATTGCTTTAATGGGTTTGGTAAGTTTAGGGTTGTTAAGTCATTGCTTAGCATTCCTGCCATGCATGCATCATAACAACATGTTTTTCTTTTTGCTTGGTCTTTTATCGACGAGAAATACTTTGGATAGATTAATCCAGATTTTATATCAATAAATTGATTAAAATAGTTCATAATTTCTTTTTCTAAGAATGGTTTGTATATTTTGACTAATTCATCTGCTTTTGCTAGTTTTAATGAGTGGATTAAGAAAGGCAAAGTATCTGGAGAGTCTGTGAATATGTTAATTGGTTTATTGTCTTTTGTTAT
>CAZKVI010000038.1:4693-8339 GCA_964556185.1 uncultured Methanosarcinales archaeon | reverse complement strand
ATAAGGCATAGTAACTGTTCCTTTTACTATTGCTCGTGCATCTCTTGCTGTTGATGCAACTATTGGAGCTGAACCAGTACCAGTGCCACCTCCCATTCCTGCGCAAACAAATACCATATCAGCGTCTTTTACTCCGTCTTTAATTTCTTGTATAGATTCTTGAGCAGCTTCAGCTCCTTTTTGTGGAAATCCTCCACAACCAAGTCCTCTTGTAACATCTTTTCCAATCAAGAACATTTTGTCTGCTTCAGTTACACTCAAGTGTTGAAGATCAGTATTGCATGCAAGAATTTCTGCACCTTTAACTCCTTTTTTGAAAAGCCAGTTTACCATATTATTACCTGCGCCTCCGCAGCCAATAACTTTGATGTTTGCTTGTCCGACCATATCGGTCTTTACTTCTTCTGCATTGTCTAATGCGTTTTTTACGATAAAATCCATGGTTCTAACACCCCTCTGTTTTTTCTTTTGGTTAAGATATATAGTTTCGACTACCATAAACTTTAAATAGTAGTTTATTCCTAAATCTCTTTTAGAACGAGCTCATTGCTTGCGCCAACAAGTAATGTTTTTTAATCATAAACGCCAACTTTAAAAGAACGTTTCGCCAAAAACGTTTTCCTTTTAAATTATTATATATTCTATGTTTATAAAGATTCTTAGATTTTAACATATAAATTCTAACCTAATGTACATAAAGTGTATATTGGAGTCTATAAGTGTATCTTTGTTGTTAAGTGTATAGAATAGGATTACTTTTTCTTACCAAAACTCTTAATTTGATTTCTTATCCAGTCAACAGCGCCTGTACCAGCTTTATTAACTTCATGAACAGCACCTTTAACAGTTTCCATAACTACTGGACTCCATTCTGTAATCGCAATTGGGAAATTTCTAATCTTGTTATTATATCTTTCAATATAAGTAAAGGTTTCAATAATAAATCTAGGTGGTTTAGGTACAACTTCATCTGCATAACCTATTGTAATAATTGCATGCGGTCTTGCATAATCAGGAATTCCACATGTTGCTTTAACCATTTCTTCATCAAATGCTCCAACCCAACATGCACCAAGACCTTGAGCATGTGCTTCTAATAACATAAGCATTGCAGCAGCTCCAGTATGTTGAACAGCATACAATCTTTCTCCTCTAGACCCATAGAACTGTTTACCTCTTTTAATATCAGAACATAAAACCAAATGTACAGGTGCTTGCTCCATCCAATATTGTTGTAGGGAAGCCTCTGCCAATTTCTTCCTAGTTACATCGTTTTGCACAATAATAATTCTAAAATCTTGAATATTCCCAGCAGTAGGTGCCTCATGCGCAGAAAGAATAATTCTACCTACTTTTTCAAATTCTACTGGAACAGGTTGATATCTTCTTATTGATCTCCTTGTAAATACAGCTTCATTTAGATCCATGTTCATTTTTTAGTTTGTTTTCGTATATAAAAGTTGTGTTAAGATTGATTAAAAAAGTATTTAAATTATCGTCTAAATAATATAATCTAACAATATGTCAGAAAAACACAACCTTCATCAATATATCGTGGCTTTTATTGGTATTGCTGCAATACTGGTAATGGTAATAATAGCATCACCTCAAAATTCTAATCAAGACTTATCCGGCCAAGCAATAATGGCAGAAAGGGCACCATTTCTATCTTGTTTTGATAATGATGGTGGAATGGATTATTATACAAAGGCATCTGCACAAGGAACACTATATGTTAATAATCAATTTACTCAAGTAACAGACAGTTGCGATCCAGCCACTGGAAAAGTAAAGGAATATTTTTGTTTTCTTCATAATGGAAGATATTATTTACAAGAAGTAAGAAGAACATGTGATTGCGTTGATGGGGTTTGTGCAGGTTTTCAAATATATGAAGTAAGTTGTGATGATAATGCAGATAATGACTTAGATGGAAATGTTGATTGCGATGATACTGATTGTTATGGTCATTCTCCTTCTTGTTCTCTGGATTTTGAATTTATAGATTTAACAATTGAAAAATTAAATGATAATACAATAAAACAAACTATTCAAATAAGAAATAATGGACCTTATGCTATATTAGGAGATAATCAACTAGATGTAATAATTTCTGATACTAATACAGGAGACGCTGTTACTTTTTCTGCTGTAAATTTCTATGCAGGCTGGACAAATGATTACAGTACTATTATTGTTTATCTAAATGAAGTAGATGTAAGCACTTTAAAGTATGAAGTTAGTATTGATCCAAATGGTATTTATCTTGAAACAGATGAGATTAATAATGTTGGTTATTATCCTTAATTATCCAAAAACTTTTTAAACAATCTTTCCCAGAACTTCTCTATCAATCATTATTATAAAACTGAGGTGGAATTAAATGGCCAAGAAAATGGAACATGATAAATATGCAGTATATATAATGATTATCGTAGCTATTGTAGGTGTAGTTGCCTTAGCTTCTTTTGTTTCTAATCCAAATACTTTAGCAGGACAATCTAGTAAAGTATTGGAATCCAGTAAGGTGTTAGAATCTAGTGCAGACCCTTATGTTAAAACTGATGATTATGTAAAGACAGATTATCTAGACATTGCAGGAAGAGCAGTTGATGTTGGTGATATAGTAACTGTTAGAGATGCAAATAATAAACTCTTAACAGCAGTAGTCACAGAAGAAGGTTTAGTATATAATGGAATTCTATTCACATGTACTTCTTGGCAGTCTAATATTTGTAAAACAACTGCTAAATTTAGTTAGATTCTAATAAACTATATAAATCCACTATCTACCTAATTCAATATGAAATACTCTGAATTTGTAGATGTCTACCAAAAACTTGATTCTACAACCAAAAGACTAGAAAAAACCTATTTCATAGCTAAATTAATCAAAAAAACAAAACCAGAAGATATTCCAACAATAATTCTTTTACTGCAAGGCAAAGTCTTTGAAGCATGGGATGAAAGAAAACTTGGTGTTGCTACAAGAATGGTTATAAAAGCTATTAATGTTGCAACAGGTATTTCTCCTAAAATAATTGAAGATGAATGGAAAAATATAGGGGACTTAGGAGAAGTTACTGAGAAATTAATTGGAAAAAAAACACAAGCAACATTATTCACAAATGAATTAAGTGTAAAAAAAGTATTTAACAATCTACAAAAGATTGCATCATTAGAAGGAGAAGGAAGTGTTGATAGAAAAATTCAATTATTAGCAGAGTTATTAACATCTGCAAAACCTATTGAAGCAAGATACATCACAAGAACAGTTTTAGAAGACTTAAGAGTTGGAACAGGTGCTGGAACTTTAAGAGATGCAATTGTTTGGGCAGAGTTTCCTAAAATTCAAAAGATTTTCTTTAAATGTGATAAATGTCACAAAGTTAATCCAAAAATAAAGAAATGTTTAGAATGTGACAACGACTTAGACTTAAAAAGTAAATTAGAAGGAAAGAATGAACATCTTGGAGAAGACTACAAACACATAAACATACAAAAAGTTGATGTTTTAACATTTGAAAAAGAAGAACAAGCAAGAGAAGCATACAAATATTACTCAGATTTAGTTCAAGATGCATATAATTTAACAAATGACTTTGGCAAAGTTGTATTAACTGCAAAAGCAAAAGGAATAAAAGGT
>CAZKVI010000038.1:0-4683 GCA_964556185.1 uncultured Methanosarcinales archaeon | reverse complement strand
AGAAATAGATATTACACCTTTTAAACCAATTAAAGTAATGCTTTACCAAAAAGCAAAAGATATTGAAGATGCTTTTGAAAGAGTTGGAAAACCAGCTGCTTTTGAATTCAAATATGATGGTTTACGAATACAAGCACATAAAATTGATGGAAAAATAACATTATTCACTAGAAACTTCGAAGATGTTACAAAACAATTCCCAGATTTAGTTGATGCACTTAAAAAACATGTTAAAAGTGATTCAATTATTCTCGACGGAGAAGCAGTAGGTTTTGACAAAAGTACAACTCAATACTTACCATTTCAAATGATTTCTCAGAGAATAAAAAGAAAATACAATATTGAAGAATTAGCAGACAAATTCCCAGTTGAATACAATGTATTTGATGTTTTGTATTACAAAGGTAAAAATGTTTTATGTGAGAAATTTATGGAAAGAAGAGGAATAATAAGTAAAGTAATTGATGCAATAGATAGGGTAATTGTTCCTTCTATGATAATTGTAACAGATAAAAAAGATGAAGCTTCTAAATTTTACCAAGAAGCATTAGATGTAGGTAATGAAGGAATAATGGCTAAAAACCTAGAAGCAATCTATAAACCAGGATCTAGGGTTGGTTTTGGTGTAAAAATAAAACCAGTTATGGAATCATTAGACTTAGTTATTGTTGGTGCAGAATGGGGCACAGGTAAAAGAGGTAAATGGTTAACTTCATTTATTATTGCATGTATGGATGACGAAGGAAACTTACAACAAGTAGGAAAAGTAAGTACTGGATTAAAAGAATTAGAAGATGAAGGAACAACATATTCACAAATGACTGAATTCTTGAAACCTTTAATTATTTCAGAAAAAGGAAAAGTAGTTGAAGTAAAACCAAAGATAGTTATTGAAGTTAATTACGAAGAGATTCAAAAGAGTCCAACATATGCATCAGGTTATGCATTAAGATTCCCAAGATTTATTCGTTTAAGAGAAGATCGAGGTATTAATGACTGTTCATCCTTAGACCAAGTAGAAGATTTATTCGACATGCAAAGAGGAAGAGGTTAAGCTTGATTTACTTCTGCAATTTCAATTGCATATAATGGAAAATCATTAAATTGAGTTGGAGCAATACGAAGAGTATCTCCTGTTTGTACTTGTTGCATCATTACTTTAATAAGATCAACTTGTCCACTTCTTTCTAAAGAAACTCTTCTTCCCTTCTTTTTACTTCTAGGCACGTAAGTTAATCCTTGACATTCACAAAAAACAAGACTTCCATAACCTTGGTTTCCACCATCTCTTTTATTATCTGAAGACCCATCTTCAAGTTCAACACCTTCTGCTAACCATGATCTTTGTTCATCAGTTGGTTTTTCTAAATTAATTCCATATTCATCTCCAAATCCAATTGTTACTGCATTAGGTATTCCTGGTTTAACTTCATAAGATGATTGTACAGAATCATATTGAGGTTGACCTTCTTCTATACTTGTTAAATTATATACAACAACACTAAGATTCAAAGCTGTTTCAGTACTAGGACTAGCTTCATCACCAATGGCTTCATCTATACTTGCAGCAGCACTTTGACTCATTTATTTGACACCCCATATACTCTAGAAACCTTCTACTATTTAAGCCTTTCGGTATTTTGACTACTATAGAGGAATAACTAGGAAAACATATATAAATACTAACAAACCACCAATAGCCAATATGGGTGCGAGGACTAATACTATATGTGCATTGGCAACAATATTAGCTATGGCTCTATTACCAGCTACTGTTGATGCTAAAAGAAAGCAAGTAGAAGAACCACCAACACCTACAGAAGTAGATAATTCTTGGTGTGAAGATGGACAACAAGGAGCTTATGTAGATAATGGAGTTCTTTATATTCTTGGGAAAGCAAGAGATAAAAAATGGACTGCTATGCAAGCTTCTGATAGGAGAGCACAAAATATTTTAGAAGGCATTGCAAGAAATGCATATATAACAGAAGAATTAACATTAATTAAACCTAGTAGTGCATCATCTGTAACTTTAGATGCTACTGGACCTGGGCCTTCTTATGACGCATGTACACAATATGTTTTTGATCCAACTGATGCATTTGTTGGTAATACAACAGTAGATGACAAAGGTCAAGAAGTTCGAGGCGATAATTATCTTACAGAACTTATAACAGAAGTACTTAATGATCCTGGTAAATATCAACCACAAAGTCCTCAACAAGCTCAACTTCAAACTCTTATTGAATAAAGGTTATTAAAGTGGGTGTCAAACGTTTATGTACATTAGTAGCATTGCTTTTAGCTACTTCTCTTGCTGCACCAACAGATGCAAATGCAAAAAGAAAAGCACAAGAACCAACAGAAGAAACTTTAATTGGTGAATATACACCTAAACAATTATGTGATTTACCAGAATCTTATTTTGTTTATGAAAATAAACTCTACATTGTTGGATCATATTCTCATCAAGGAAAACTTCCAAGAGATGAAGCAAATAGAATAGAAAGTAAAGCAAGTAGTAAAGTTTGGGAAACTCTTGATTATCTTGCAGATTTAGCTAATTTAGATAGAAGTCAAATTAGAGAAGATATAAGTGGAGCAAATAGAGAAATACATAATTCTTTTGGGGTTGGAGGTTCTAATAAGGGGTCAAGTTATCATGCTTGTATTGTTTTAGAAATTGATCCAAACAGAACTGAATATAATGGTATAGCTCAACAATTAGTAACTACTGCTGAGAATTTAAGAGATTAATCCAAAACAAATATAAACCCATTATAAATTAAAGTTTGTATGGTGTGGCAAGATCTTGTTTTAACATTTGCAAACATAATATTCGCAGTTTCATTAATTCCACAAGTTTACAAAGGTTTTAAAACAAAAACAGGCCCAATAACACTTGCAACATCAATACCAACTGCAATAGGATTATATATAATTACATTTGCATTTTACTCTTTATCATTATATTATTCTGCAATACTTTCTTTTGTGAATGGAACATTTTGGTTTATTTTATTTCTACAGAGAATTTATTATAAGAACTAATGCCTTAACTGTGCTTGACCAATTAAGAATGGCATAATTTTCTTCTCAGCAGTTCTTAAATGATTTTGGAACGTAGATTTTGAAATCTGCATCATCTTAGCTAATTCTTCCTGTTTAATTCTTCTTGGATAATTATAATATCCATAACTGTTTGCTAAAGAAATTGCTCTAAGTTGTTTATCAGTTAATTTTGTGTTAATATGTGGAATAAATAAATCACTAACTTTTTCTTTTTTCATTTTTAAAAGAGTACCTTGCATATATTTCTTTGTCATATTTATGAAACTTGTAAGCTCTTTCTTTTCCCAACAAGCAATTTCATAAATTTCATGACCTGTATTTGTATTTATATCTGGTTTTAAATAAATTATTTTAGGATTATAAAAATGAATCAAATGTTTATTTTTCTTTGGTTCTTTTACTAAAGTTAATATCATTCTTCTGTTTTGTTCTATTTTAACAATTCTTTTATCTTTTCTTAATTCTCTGATAAACTTCTTCACATTAGTTTCTTCGCCACTAGGAATATGCAAAATGTTAAAATATAAATAATCACCTTCAGAATAATAACCTAATCCATAAACTAAGTTAGTGATATTGTGCTTTTTAGTTAACTGACTACTTATACAATCCTTATGGACTAATTTTACTTTTGCGACCCACACTTTAATTATAGTTAGCATTAGATTCTATATATAAATTTTATCGTTCATGTACGTGTATCTATTATATATACAGTATAAGGTTTTTCATCTGCTAAAACCTCTGGATTATATCCCCAATCCATTAAAGCATCCAATTCTTGATCTTTTGTTCGGAAATAATCAACTTGTCTAGAATGTTCAAGCCATTCTTCAAAAGAATATTCTGGAGCAAGATTTCTTCTAATTTGTTCAAAATCTTCTTCACTTCCCATAAACATTTCAAAATTAATAAACACACCGGTTCTTTCTAAAATTCTTTGATAAGTTTGTTCCCAGTCATATTCTAAATGATGCAAAGTTAAAGCCGCAACATAAATATCTGTTTCTGGAAAATCAAAGTCTTGTACATCACTTACTTGAGTACTAACTTGAGGTGTCCTAGTTCTTAAGTATGCTAATGCTTCTGGATCTTTATCAACTCCTATTAATTCAAAACTCTCTGGACAATCTTTAAGAATAGCTCTTTCTAATTCACCAATACCACAACCAAGATTTATAATAGAAATTCTTTCTGCACCATTGGTTCGTTGTTTAAGTGTATCTGCAATAAGTTGATTAAACTTTTTGTAAGGTGGACAAAGTGTTTGTATATAAGAAGCATAAGTTTCATTATTAATTATTAAACTCATACAATTTTGAAAACTTTAGATTGTGAAGTAATTTTTACCTGCTATAAGTGCGCTTAAATAAACTCACTTATTAGAATTAGCTTATATGGACGATTATAAAAAACGCCCGCGCGAGGACTTTCCTTGAAACTCCGTTTCAATGAGCTTGAATCGTAGATTCAAATTTGAACCCCGGTTACACGGACCGCAACCGTGCGTACTATTTACCCAAGAGCACTCGGTAATTTCACGTTCGTCGATGGGTTAAAACTCTGTTTTATACCCATCTTGCGTTTGCGTGTCAACCGAGCGTAACCAGT
>CAZKVI010000037.1:0-8932 GCA_964556185.1 uncultured Methanosarcinales archaeon | reverse complement strand
ATAAGAATTCCCTTGGAGAGATTTCATTTCTAAATGCCTTACCAATTTGAGCAATACCAAAAGGTAATTGTTTTCTAGCATTATCTTTTATTAGATGAAAGTCTGCAAAGATTAACTGTGCAGTTTCTGGTCTAAGATAGGCTGTATTTGCTTTATCTTTAACAGGGCCCACAGTAGTTTCAAACATTAAATTAAAATCCACAGCTTCTTGAAACTCTCCTTTACATTTTGGACAGATTAAAGAATTATCATTTAATAATCTGTTAACATCTTTTGCTTCAATACCCTCATAATTTTGATTTAATTCATCTTCTAAAAATTGATCAGCTCTTGTTTTATATTTACATTTCTTACATGTTATCATTAAATCTCCAAAACAGCTTACATGACCAGATGCTTCCCATACTTTTCTGTTTGTTATAATAGAACCATCCATACCAACAACATCTTCTCTATCTTGAACAAACCTTTTCCACCAATTAGCCTTGATATTATTCTTTAGCTCTACACCTAATGGTCCAAAGTCCCAAAATCCAGCTAAAGTACCATATATTTCAGAATCCTGATACACAAATCCCTTTTGCTTACAAAAAGCAGCCATTTGTTCAATATTGATTGTCATAGTACTTAGAAAGAGGGTGTATTTATATTGTTTTTGCTAGCTAACCATCCACATAACTTCATCATTATCTAATTCAAACTCTTCTGTGAATTGTTCTTTTACTGATTTATCTTTCTTCATCATTACTTGCATATATGGCAAAGTATGTTGTAAAGTGTATTTTGTAGAAGTGTGTGTTACTTCTGCTATCTTTTCTGCAATAGCTTTTCTTTTTGCATACTTTTGATTAGCTATCCATATTTTCAATAATCTTTTAGTTGGTTCATATTGTACAAATTTCTTTTTCTTTTCAACTTTAGCAACTGCAACACCTGCTGTTAATAATTGATTAATATAAACTAAAAATCTCCAGTGTTGCCAGCGCCTAATTCTACCTTTGTAAACATCTGCTTTACTAATACATTCATAAGCAGCTGCTAATTCCTCTGGTTTTGTATATTCTTTTGGCATATTATGATCAACCCAAAGAAATATCTGATCAAAATTCTCTTGCACATTATCAAATGCTCTTAAAGCAATCTTTGGATCAGAAATTTTGAAAACCTTAACTAAAGCTTGTAACATTGACTCTGTTTGATTTCTTTCTGATAATTCATCTAAGTCTTTTCTTTCTAATTTCCTAGAGCCTTGTACTAAAGATTGTAAATCATTAATTGCTGCCCTGCAATCTCCACCAACAAACCTTGCAAGCATTTTAAGATCCATTTCATTAAATTGTATACTTTCTTTTATGCAAATCTTTTTTAGAATATTGAAAATATCTGTATAAGCTAATTCATTTAATTGCACAAGTTCTGCTTTTTTTCTTAATGAAGAAAATTTCTTATCAAAAGGATTCTGAGCAGTCATAATAATTGGAAAAGAAGTCTTTGCAATTATTGTACCAATAGCACTTACAGCTCCAAAGTCTTTTCTACCAGAGATTCCATCAACTTCATCAACTAAAATTACTTTTCCTTTTGCAAACAAACTCATCTGCGCAGAAGCATTACCTAGAATTCTATTTATTGATTTTTTATCTCTAAAATCAGATGCATTAACTTCAATAACCTCTAAGTTAAGATTATTAGCTAGTGCATAAACTATTGCAGTCTTACCAATACCTGAAGAACCATGTAAGATCAATGCTTTCTTTCTCTTTTGTTTAAAATTCTCTAGAAAGTTCTTTATTGTATTTAGTTGATCATTCTGTCCTTCAATATCTTGCACTGTCTTAGGCACATATTTATGAATCCAAGGTTGATTATCCATAAGAAAACGGAATAGATGAGAGTTTATTAAGTTTGTTTATTTCTGAAATGATGCAACAACATCTTTATCTAAAAGAGTTATTAATCCTATAATACCTAATACAATAAGTATACTTGGAATTTGGATTGCAGATATGACTATCCCCATAATCCATGCCCATTTTTTACCATTTTTCAATCCTTTAATTACAATTTCAACAAAAATTGCCCAAGCTGTTATCATTCCAATACCAAACATTATCATAAGCAGACTCAATATAGGAAGTGTCTCACTTACAAGAATCTTCAAAACAATAGTTAGCAATAATAAAAAAGCAGCCAAACAAAAATAAATCACTGAATTAATCCTAAGAACAATAATCGCTGGCTTTAATTTTGAATGCATATATTCAAGATAATATAGCAAGTTTAAATGCTTTTTCATCAAGCCAAGCACAAATTATAAAAACCCTCTTTAAATCTCTTAGTAAATGGACAAAAACTACGATTTCACAGAAGAAGAACCTAAAATCCAAAAATATTGGGAAGATAAAGAAGTTTTCAAGTTCAACCCAATATCTAAAAAATCAATATATTCAATAGATACTCCACCCCCTACTGTTTCTGGAGCTATGCATATTGGGCATGCTTTTAGTTATGCTCAACAGGATTTCATTGTAAGATACAAAAGAATGAAAGGCTTCAATGTATTCTATCCATTTGGTACAGATAATAATGGCTTAGCTACTGAAAGATTAGTAGAAAAAATGAATAAAGTCAAATCCAAAAAAATGGAAAGAGAAGCTTTCAGAAAATTATGTATTAAAACATTAAGCAAACTAATTCCGGAATATATTGAAGATTGGAAAAGAATTGGAACAAGCTGTGATTTTGAATTATGTTACTCAACTATTGATGATCATGCTATTAGAATTTCCCAAAAATCTTTCTTAAACTTATACAAAGAAAGAAGAGAATATAGAAAAGAAGCACCAACTATGTGGTGCCCACAATGTCAAACAGCAATTGCTCAAGTTGAATTAGAAGACAGAGAACTCAAAAGCCAATTTAATGATATTATCTTCAAAGGAGAAAACAACGATGATTTAATCATTGCGACAACAAGACCAGAATTGTTACCAAGCTGTGTTGCAGTATTTGCACATCCAGATGATGAAAGATACAAAAAACTATTTGGCAAAAAAGCAAAAGTTCCTTTATTTAATAGAAAAGTTCCAATTTTAGAAGATTCAAGAGCAGATCCTGAAAAAGGAACAGGCTTAGTAATGTGTTGTACATTTGGTGATCAAACAGATATTGAATGGTACAAAGCACACAAATTACCTTTAATCATGTCTATAACAGAAGATGGAAAAATGAATAAAAATGCTGGTAAATATGAAGGTTTACCAATAAAAGAAGCAAGAAAACTAATTATTGAAGAATTAAGAGAAAATAAATTATTAATTAAAGAAGAGAAAATAACACATCCAGTTAATGTCCATGAAAGATGTGGTACAGAAGTTGAAATTCTAAACACAAAACAATGGTTTATCAAATATTTAGATTTAAAAGATCATTTTTTCGAATGTGGAAAACAAATGAGATGGTATCCACAACATATGCGAGTTAGATTAGATCATTGGATAAAAGGATTACAATGGGATTGGTGTATTTCTAGACAAAGATTCTTTGGAATTCCATTCCCTGTTTGGTATTGTAAAGATTGTGGAGAAGTAATTGTAGCCAATGAAAAAGACCTACCAGTAGATCCATTAACAGACAAACCAAAAAACAAGTGCAAATGTGGTTGCAATGATTTTATCCCTGAAAAAGATGTTATGGACACTTGGGCAACCTCATCATTATCACCACAACTAGCAGTTGAATTAATGAAAGGCTCTGCTGTATACAAAAAACTATTCCCAATGGATTTAAGACCACAAGCACATGATATTATCACATTCTGGTTATTTAACACAATGGTAAAATCACAATTACATGAAAATGTTAATCCTTGGAAAAATATTATGATTTCTGGTTTTGCATTAGATCCACATGGTAAAAAAATGAGTAAAAGCAAAGGTAATGTTGTAAAACCTCAAGATGTTATTGAAAAATACGGAGCAGATGCAATGAGATTCTGGGCAGCTGGTTCAAAACTTGGTGAAGACTTACCATATCAAGAAAAAGACATTGTAACTGGTAAAAAAATGGTTACAAAACTCTGGAATGCTTCTAAATTTGTATTAATGCATTTAGAAGACTACAAAGAAGGAAAAGTTGAATTGGAATTAATGGATAAATGGTTAATTAGTAAATTAAACAGACTAATTACAGAATCCACAGATAGTTTTGAAGAATATGAATATGCAAGAACAAAATCACATACAGAATTATTCTTCTGGCAAACATTCTGTGATAATTATTTAGAAATTGTCAAAGACAGATTATACAATCCAGATAGACGTGGTAAAACTCAAAGAAAAGCAGCACAACAAACATTATCTACTGGATTATTAACAGTTTTGAAATTAATGGCACCAATAATGCCTTATATTACAGAAGCTGTTTACCAACAACACTTTGCTAAAAAAGAAAAATGTGATAGCATCCATATTTCTAAATGGCCAGAACCTGATGTTAAATTGATAGACGAAGAAATAGACAGAATTGGTGATTTAGTAATCGAAATTATCGCAAATGTCAGAAAACAAAAGTCTGAAAAGAAACTTTCATTAAAAACAGAACTTGAAGAATTAATAGTTCATTGTCCTAAAAAAGAACAAACATTAATTAAAAAGGCAGAAGATGATCTTCTAGCAACTACAAAAGCAGATAAATTAGTATTTGTTGATTCCAAAGAACAAGAACCATATATTGAAATTAAATTAAAAGAAGTTAAAGAATAATACTCAATTAGGTGACCACAACTTACTATTTCTCCAAAAGGCTTATATATGTAGTCACCTAACCCACACATATGTTTGTAGAAAAACGTAAACAAGGAAATAACATAAAATATTACTTAACTCAATCTAAAAGACAAGGTAAAAAAGTAATTAAAACTAGAAAATACCTTGGAATAAATTTAACAGAAAATCAACTAAACAACTTACTAACAAAAGAACAATTCCAAGAAAACAACCTAAAGAACCTTGAATCAAAAGAATCTAAAACAACTGAAATAAAAAAATTAAGAACATTCCCAATATCAATTGTTGAAAAAACAAATGAGCAATTTAACAAATCTTTCCATGCAAAAGTCTTCACTTTATTTGCTTCTACACATAGTCAAGCATACTCCTTCTCAAAGAGATTTCCATTAGCATTCAAATTTTGTTTTTGTTATTTAAAAGATGATGAAGCCCAATGGTTCTTAGATAGAAAAAGAATGCTAACAATGAGATCATGGATTAAAAACAAATGCAAAATCTCAACTAGTGAAGTCTTCAAAATATACAAACATTGGAAAAAGAATTGGGAAAACTACACAAAATTAGCAAATTCTCTACTAAAAAAAGACCTAAAAAAACTAAACAATCAAGAATTATACAATCTATTTGAAGAATTCTACAAACAATACTTACTTGCTGGTTCTGTAGCTTATATTTGTGATTCTTTTATGTCAACAGGAGCAGAAGATTGGCTAGAAGAAGAAATAAAAAAAGAATTAAAACAAAAAACTAACAATGAAATACTAAAAGCAATTAGAACATTAACTTCTCCTGTTCATTTATCTTTCACATTAGAAGCAGAATATCAATTATTAAAAACAACTGAGAAAATACTTGAAAAATACCCTAATAATCTACCAACAATTCACAGACTTAAAAAAGAACAAGGTAAACTATTCGCATTATTAGAAAAACATGAAAAAGAGTTCTATTGGGTGCAAAATAACTATTACAATGTAAGATTTCTCGACGTGGAATATACTTATGAACAAATGAACAAAATCATAAAAGAAGCCAAAGAAAATAAAACAACAATAGAAAAACTAAGAAAAGAAAAACAAAAAGAACTAAGATTACACAAAGAAAAAAGACAAACATTACTAAACAAATTAAACCTATCCAATTACATGAAAAATATTCTCAAAATTGCCAGATTATTCTCAAAATGGAAAGACATTAGAAAAGGTGGAGTCTATATTGGAATGCAACACTTTGATAATTTCCTAGAAGAAGTAGCAAATAGAACTCAATACACAAAAAGGCAATTAACATACTCAATTTTCCCAGAAATAAAACCAATATTACTAAATAATATAGATATAAAAGAAGAATTAGCAAAAAGAGAGAAAAAGACTTTCTTTGCTGCAACAGATAAAGGTTATTTTATCACAGCAGGTAAAAAAGCAGATAAATACTTTGATGAATTTAATAAAATAGAAGAAGAATATGTTGTTGAACTAAGAGGAGTTGTTGCTAGTTCTGGTTATGCAAGAGGAAGGGTAAGAATTATCAAAAAAACAGAACAAATGAAAGACTTCAAAACAGGAGAAATTCTTGTAGTTAATCAAACTACTCCGGAATTTGTACCAATTATGAAAAAAGCCTCTGGCATAGTAACAGAACAAGGTGGCATCACCAGTCACGCTTCTATTATTTCTAGAGAACTCAAAAAACCTTGTATAATAGGCACAAAAATAGCAACAAGAGCTCTAATAAATGGAGAAACAGTAGAAGTAGACGCTAGAAACGGTATAGTAAGAAGAGAAAGATAGGCTTATAAATATACATCCATTACTTACTAATTATGAAACATATAACTATTGAAGCAGGCATTGATGCATTTACAAATCTTGGTTTACCTGACTTTAGTTTGATTGAAACACTTGATAGAATAAGATCTTTTTTTAGAAATTATGATATTGAACCTGACATTGTTTTTTATGATGGACTTGATGACACTAGATTCACAGGAGGCAGACACCAAAAAAGATTTAGAATAAGAAGACGTAGGCAAGACATCAAAAGATTAAATGAAAATGGATTTTCTTTTATGCTTGCTTTAAATGGAGGTTTAAGACATCAACATGAACGTGATTTTGACCATAAAGAAAGAAGCACATTAGATTTACTTGCTTTAGGAAATCAAAAATATGGAGTAAGAAATAAAGTAACAATTACAAGAGAACATCTATATGATATTGTAAGAAGGGATTATCCAAATTTAGAAGTTATTGCATCATGTATCCAACAACTTGATCCAAGAAGAACAGAAGATTATGGAGAAAAATTGAGAAAATATGATGGAGTAGTAATATTAAATCAACATACAAAGCCAATGTTTCTAAGAGAATATGAAGAACACGCTGGAAAAATGATTGCATTCTTAAATTTACAATGCAATAGAACAAATTTATACAAATGTTTATTACATTATCTCAGAATAGAACAAGGATGTGAACATAATCATGAATTAGACTATTGTCCAGCAGCACATGAATTAGATGTTGCTCCTTGCCAAATTGAATCTTCAACAAGGGTTGCTCTTACTAACCATGAAGCATTAACACAAGCGCTTATTGACCTCCATAGAATTGATAGAGGTGAAGAAGATCCTTGTTTAGGTGGAGATCTTACCCACAGACCATATGACTTAAGTGGATTATTAGAAATGGGTGTTAGAACATTCAAATTCCCCAGAGGCTTAGCAATAACATGGGATGAACTTGAAGTACTTAGAGATCATATTAAAGTATATGTGTCTGACGAACCCAAGATAGCAAATCCGACACCTGCTGAAGTTCAAGCATATTCTTAATAGCCCAGAAACTTTATAAATTCTCAATTTTCCTCAAATTCTCATGTTAGACAAGATAAAAACATTCTATTGGGACAATGGAAAAAGACTCATGCTTATTCCACTAATAATTCTAATCTTGGCAATTGCTCAGATTGGCTTACAAACAGTCACTACAGGTGATTTTGTAAACAAAGGAGTGAGCCTTAAAGGGGGATTAACATTAACAATTCCTTCACAAGAAGCATTTGACATTTTAGAAATAGAAAACTCACTAACAAGTCAATTTCCAGATAATGAAATTAATGTAAGAACAATCTCTGGTACAACAGGTGGTTCTTCTGGATTAATAATTGAGTCTGATATGCTTAATGAAGATGAACAAGATTCATTAATAGAACAAGCAGAAATTCTAACATCTATAGAAAAACAAGATTTCTCAGTTGAAGTAATGGGTTCTAGCTTAGGAAGTAGCTTTTTCAAACAAACCTTGATTGCATTATTTATTGCATTCTTATTCATGGGTATTGTAGTTTTCATATACTTTAGAGGCATTGTACCAAGCGGAGCAGTTGTTTTCGCTGCATTCTCTGATATGGTAATAACATTAGGAGTTATAAATATACTAAACATGAAATTATCAACAGCTGGAATTGCTGCATTCTTAATGCTTATAGGATATAGTGTAGATACAAATATATTACTAACAATTAAAGCAATAAAAAAGAGAGAAGGAGCTATCCAAGACAGAATTTTTACAGCAATTAAAACAGGATTAACAATGACCTCAACAACATTAGTTGCTATAACTGTTGCATTAATTGTAACAAGATCAGAAGTTATTGCACAAATTATGACTATTCTACTAATTGGTCTTATGGCAGACTTACTAAACACTTGGTTATTTAATGTAAATGTAGTTAGATGGTATGCTAAAAAGAAAAAGATAAGTTAAAATGAAAAGAAAACTAAAAGAAATATTCACAAATTGGAGAGTTATTCTACTAATAATCTTCATAGTTTGTTCTTTAATACTTATTAGACCATCTTTTGAACAAGAAGGAGTTGCTATAAGATCTATTGAAAAAAACAGTGCAGCTTATGAAGCTGGAATGATGAGCCCGTCCCCCAGAGATAAACCAATGCTCAGAGAAATCATTCTAAAAGTAGATGGAGTAAAAGTAGAAAACGTGGATCATTTCTATGAACTAACTAACAATCTAAACCCAGATGACATTGTAAGAATTGAATCACTAACACATTTCACAAAAACAGAAGCTGGAAGAGAACACTTTTTCTCTGCAAAAGAAATGACTTATACATTAACAGT
>CAZKVI010000036.1:0-9318 GCA_964556185.1 uncultured Methanosarcinales archaeon | reverse complement strand
ATCTTTATTGGATTTATAATTGGATTGAAAAAGAATATTATTTTAATAAAGATACTATGAAAATTGAGCAGGCTTTTGATCCTTTAACTGTAATAGATAAGCCAGAATGGAAGAGTTATTTTGATGCATATGGTGTTCCTTATAAACAAGTTCATGATTGGTTAGATCCTGCTGCAGCAGGAGAGGGATATGAAAAGTTAGATTTATTAAGAGTCTTACCATCATATTATAATTTTGTACAACCGTGGCAGTTAAATTTAACTGTTAATAATTTAGAAGAAATTTGGAGATATGAAGAAAATGGATCAATCATGGCGAACATATACAAAGTCAGTTATTGATAAATGTATTAAGAGGATTAAGAATACTAGTTGGCAAGATCGTGCTTTAATTAGCTTTTTGTTGATTTATTCTATTGTTCAATTGTATTTTCTCTCTTCTTTTGTTCAAATACCTGGACCAATTTATGGTGGCGACTTATATAATCATTTTGGGCATATTAACCATATTAACTCTGGCCAATTACCTTTTATGAGCTCTACTTTTTTAGGAGAATATGAGCATTATCCTTGGTTAATGCATATTCTTGTGGTTATTTTCTCTAAAATAACTGGGTTGTCTATTTTAGGTGCGACACTTTGTTTTCCAATTATAATATCTATTTTAGCAGGAATTTTTGCTTATCTTTGTAGTATGAGATTATTTAGAAATAAAACAATTGCACTTATACTTACAGCTTTTTGGGTATCAAGTGGTATTGTAACAGGTGCACATCCTACAATATTTTCACGTCTTGTAATGATTCCTTTGTTAGTTTATAGTTTTGCTTGTCTTAATAATAATAATAATAATAATAATAATAATAAATCTTCTATTTTTTTAGGAGTTGTTTATGGTCTTAGTGCACTTACACATATAACTTTATTTTTAGGTGCAAATTTATTCTTATTTTTTGATTTATTGTCTAAACTTATTGGACAGTCAAAGTTGACAATCTTACATTTTCTCAAGAATTATATGAAACATCTTTTGATAGTTTTAGTTATAGGACTTCCAATTGCAATGCTTTTTTGGTATCCTTTAATCTTTGTATATGGTGGAGAGACATTAAATCCATTTCATGAATTTACAAGTGGGGGTGTTGAAGGATTGAGTATTGCAAAAGTTCCTTCATTTGTTGCAAAAACTTTCTTTAGTTTTTCTAATTTTAAATCAATAATATTTAGTGTATTATCTGTTTTTGGTTTAGTAGTTGCTTTTTGTAACAGGAAGAAATATTTATTACCTATTTTATTGTATTTAGTTGGTTTTTTTGGTTATTTTCATCCATTGATAACTAAGCCACTTCTTGGAATTTCATTAGGCCATTATAGATTTTCTATGTTTTGTTTATTTGCTCAATATCTTTTTGTTGCTTTAGCATTATACTATTTATATAATAAAATTACTAAAATAAATAAATCAGAACTTTTTAGATATGCTTTTTTTGGGGCAATAGGGTTGTTAATTCTTTCTTTCTTTATTATAAACTTTAATTCTACATCTGATGATCAATGGGTACAATACGGTCAATCATTAGATACACAAACACAGGCATTCTTTAATCTAGCAGATTATGTAGATAAAAATGTTAATATAGATAATTCTGTTTTTATTTCTCCTCATGGAGAGACTGCCTTTGCAGTAAATGCAGTAACAGGTGCAAAAGTTTTGCATATGAGAAGAACACATGCAAATCCTTTTGTTGATATAAACAAGCGAATTGCAGATACTGCTGTAATTCTTTATGGAAATAATTCAGAGGTACGTAGAGAACTTGTTGAAAAGTATAATGTAAAATATTTAGTTATGGATGATTATTCATATATGGGTATGTCTAATTGTTATAATAATTGGGATCTTTTTGATTTAGAGGAAAATGCTGATTCATCTTATAATTGTTTAAGGGTTTCTTCAATGGAATATAAAGATTATTTAGAAGAAAATGGTTTGGAAGTAAAAGAAGTTAATGCAAGATTAGATCCTTCCCAAATAAATGTACCTAAGTTTGATCTTTTGATTATAAAACCAAGAGATACAATGGAATTTTCATCTCTTATTCCTTTATTTGCGTATCCTATGGATGTTGAATTGCCAACAGTTGCATTATACGAAATTATTATATAGTTAGAGGATTTTATATATAATTATAGAATGACAGATAAAATGAAAAAAGAAAGATATATTGTAATTCCAGCATATAATGAAGAGAAGTCAATTGATGTAGTTGTTAATAGGTTAAAGAAATCTGGTTATAATAATATTATTGTAGTGGATGATGGAAGTAAAGATAATACTTATGATGTTGCGAAAAAAGCAGAAGCAGTTGTTCTTCGGCATTTTATGAATAGGGGCCAGGGTGCATCACTTAAGACAGGAATTGATGCTGCAGTCTTATTGGGTGCAGATATTATTGTTACTTTTGATGCAGATGGACAACACCAGGCAAAGGATATACCAAAATTGATTGGGCCAGTAGAAAAAGGAGAATTTGATGTTGCTCTTGGGTCGCGTTTTTTAGGCGGGGCAAAGAATATGCCTTTTCTTAGGAAGGTTTTTTTGAAAGGGGGCGCATTCATTATTTGGGTTTTTTATGGAATAAAGCTTACAGATTCACATAATGGTTTTAGAGTATTGTCTAGGAAAGCTGCTCAAGTGATTAATATTAGATCAGATAAAATGGAGCATGCTTCTGAGATTTTAGATGAGATTCATATGAAAAAATTAAAATATAAGGAAGTACCAGTTGAAATATTATATACAGAATATTCTATGCGAGGTGGCCAAAGCACATGGAATGCATTTAATATTTTGTTTAAGATGATAAAGAATAAACTTTTAAGATAGTAATGGTATGAGGTTATAAGATGGAATTTACAGTTATTCAAGGATTAGCAATTGTCTTTGCATTATTTGCTTTAAGTAGAGCAATTTTGAGGTTTAGAGAACACGCTATTGCATTGAGGGAATTACTTTTTTGGGCAGTTATTTGGATTGGAGTTGTTTTACTTGCATTCTTACCAGGATTAACAGCACTCCCAGCAAGATTTTTCGGAATTGGAAGAGGAGTAGATGCAGTAATATATATTAGTATTATTGTGATGTTTTATCTGCTTTTTAGAATGTATACTAAAGTAGATGCAATGGAACAACAAATAACAAAAGTAGTTAGAGAAGTTTCTCTTAGGGAATTGGATAAGAAGAAGAGAAAATGAAAGATCTTGAAATCTCTGTTATTGTAATAGCATTTAATGAAGAAAGAAATATTTCAACTATTTTGGATTCTTTAATTGGATTGGAGTATGTTAATTTTGAAGTTTTGGTTGTTGATGGTGGTTCTAAAGATAAAACTCAAGAGATTGTTAAGAAGTATAAAGATAAACGGATTAAATTAGTTGTTGACGACGGTGGAAGTATTACAACAAGTAGGAATTTAGGTATAAAAAAAGCAAAGTATGACTATATTGCGTTTACAGATGCAGATTGTATTGTTCCTCGTGATTGGTTGCGAAATTATGTTACTGAGTTTTCTAAGTATAAGAAGCAAGATAAGAAATTAGCAGGTGTTGGTGGCGCAAATATACCTCCTGTTGATTGTAATAAATTTCAGAAGGCTTTAGGTGTTGTTTTTGATTCAATGTTAGGAAGCCTTGGCAGTATTCAAGCAAAAGTTTTTGATTCTGATAAAGAAGCTTGGAGTATTTCTTGTTCAAACTCATTTTATTTGAAGAAATCTTTGGTTGATGTTGGTTTATTTTCAGAAGATCTAGGAAATCAAGGAGAAGACTGGGACATGGGTTATAAAATGCAGAAAAAAGGATATAAGTTGATTGGTTTGAAAAGTTCATTTGTTTGGCATAATATGCGTAGTACTCCTTGTAAATTCTGGAAAAACATGGTTTTCTATGGAGATGGTAGAATGAGGCTTTCTAAGAAGTTACCAGATGCTATAAAATTGAAGTATATGCTTGGGTTTCCTTTTATAATTGGAATGGCTTCAGTAGTTTTGGTGTTTTTACATTGGATATTCTTTATTCCTTTGTTATATTTTCCATTTATATTTCTGTATAGTTTGTTTCTTTGCGTAAAGAAAGGAAAACTTGGATTATTGCATTTAGTTTTTATAACTTTTTTAATTCAACACTTTGGTTATGCATTAGGCATGGTTAAAGGGTTGAGATGGTTGGTTAAGTAAGTTGTTTCTAGCAAAATTTATAAATTATTGAATCATATGTGTTTGTATGAAAATGAAAACATCTTTGGTGATAGTTTCTGCAATAGTTTTTGGGATTTTATCTGGAATAGTACAATTTCTTACTCGTGGAGGTGTTTTAAAATCCATGTTAGGAATTCAGTTTACATTTTTCTTTTTACCTTTAATATTGCCTTTTGTAATTGCGGTAGTCATATTTTTCCTTGATAATGAATCCATTATGAAGAAAAGAGTTTTAAATTGTGTTTTATTTTGGATTATTGGGTATCTTTCTTATTGGATCCCGTTTGTTGCTTTCAAACTTTTTGGGATTTTTCTAATAATGTTCGGTCTTTTTAAAGGAGTATAGATTTTAACTAATCAAAAATCTCCCAAATCTTTCTGGCTTTTTTTCATTACAACATTTTTGTAAGATTTCCAGGTTTTTCTGAAGATTGGATATTTGTTGTAGTTTTTTTCTAAGAATTCTTGTGTTCTTGGGTCAGATGGATAACCTGAACCAAACTCAACTTTGTATTTCTTTTTTAGTATTTCAATTTCTCTGTCACGTGTTACTTTTGCGAGTATTGAAGCAGCTGCGACTTCTACATAATTTTCATCTGCTTTGTGTTCTGCAACAATTTTGACTTTTTCGCTTTTTTTGTTGAGAAGTTTTTTTACATAGTCTTTGTAAGCTTTAATATTTGTAGATGGACAATCTAAAGTGGCTTTATTTCCATCTAATTCATTTATTATGTCAGCACTTGTTTTTGCTTCTAACCAATTTAAATTCATGTGTGGATCATTTAATGCATCATCTACTTGTGAAGCTGAGATAATTTTGATTTTGAAATCTTTGACAACACCAAGAATCTTATCAAATAATGTTTCTCTTTGTAATGGACTAAGTTGTTTTGAGTCTTTAACACCTAATTTTTTTAGCATTGGTAAGTCTTTTTCATCAATACTTACTCCAGCCATAACTAAACTTCCAATTACAGGGCCTCTGCCAGCCTCTTCAACACCTATTAAGATTGTCATAAATTTGAATTTATGTATTCTCGTATATAAGGTTTACGTTCAGTGGCTATTTTAACTATATATTGGTATATAATTAGTAAAGTATATAAATTTGGCAAGAAAACTGCATATTGAAGTAAATGAAAGGAGTTATATTAGCAGGGGGAAAGGGTTTAAGACTCTATCCATTGACAAAAGTCACTAATAAGCACTTATTGCCAGTAGGCAGAGAACCTATGATTCTAAATCCAATTAGGAAGCTTCTTGAAGCAGGTGTAAAGGATATATTGATTATAACAAGCACAGAGCATATGGGGCATCTTGTTAATTTATTGGGATCTGGCCAAGAATTTGGAGCTAATTTTACATATAAGGTTCAGGAATCTGCTTTAGGTATTGCGCATGCTTTAAGTTTGGCTGAGAATTTTGCTAATAATGATAAAGTTGTTGTAATTTTAGGAGATAATATTACATCTGGTTCATTAGTTCCATATGTTCAGAAATTTATGCAACAAGAAAAAGGTGCAAAAGTGTTATTGAAAAAAGTAGAAGATCCAACAAGATTTGGGGTGGCTGCAATTGATGAACAACATGTTTTGGAAATTGAAGAAAAACCAGATCAACCAAAATCAAATTTCGCTGTTATTGGTTATTATATGTATGATCCAAATGTATTTAATATTATTAAAAATATGAAACCTTCAGCAAGAGGAGAGTATGAAATTACTGATGTAAATAATGAATACATTAGAAGAGGAGAACTTACTTATGATTTTTTAGATGCAGATTGGACAGATGCAGGGACTTTCAATTCATTGTTAGTTGCTAATAGAATGATTTTAAAAACACTAGAAGAAGGACAAGGTTCTAAAAGAGTTTCAGATGATCAATTAAAGGGGATGATAGAAGACAAGACAAAAAAAATACAAGAGCTTGAAAAACACTTAGGTGGATCTCCTGATGAAGAAAAACAAAATTAATAATCCAGATGTTTCTATTGTTGTTCCTGTGTATAATAGTCAGGGATGTACTGAGTTACTCTATAAAAGATTGAGTAAAGTTTTAACTAACAAAAATTGGGAATTAATTCTTGTTAATGATTGTAGTATAGATAATAGCTGGAATGTTCTAAAGAAGTTGGCTGAAAATAATAAGAATGTTGTTGCAGTAAATTTAATGAATAATTTTGGACAACATAATGCAGTAATGTGTGGTTTAAAATTAGCTAAAGGTAAATATGTAATAACAATGGATGATGATTTACAGCATCCTCCTGAAGAAGTTCCAAAATTATTGAATGGAATAACAGATAAAGGTTTTAAAGTTGTTTATGGTCAATATAAACAGAAGAAGCATGGTTTGTTTAGAGATTTTGTTTCAAAGAGTGTAAATAGGTTTCTTTCTAAGGTGACTGGAACTGGTTATATTGTTACTTCTTTTAGAGCTATTGAGAAAAGTGTAGTTAAAGAGATGACAAAATTTGATAATTTTAATATTATGATTGATGTTCTTATTAAGGATATTGTTTCAAATAAAAAAATAGGGCATTGTAGAGTACAACATCATAGGAGAAGAATTGGAAAATCAAATTACTCATTTAGAAGACTTGCATCTTATGCATTGAATATGATTTTTAATTATACCTTATGGCCATTGAGAATAGCAACAATACTTGGTTTTGTTTTTGCAGGTCTTAGTGTGCTTTTAGGTGTGTTTTATTTTGTCTATTTCCTAACTTTTGGTATTGATGTTAAAGGATGGACATCTTTGATGCTATTAATAACCTTTTTTTCAGGGGTTATTTTGTTTGTATTAGGTATTTTTGGTGAGTATTTAGGGAAAATCTATTTAAACATCAGTCATAAACCACAGTATATTATTGAAAATATTGTAATAAAAAAGAGGAGATGATTATGCAAGATAGGATTTTGCAGTTACTTAGAGAAAATAATTATGAAGTTGATGAAGAGGTTGAGTTCTTTGTAGAGCAATTAAGTGATGTCTTAAGAGCTAAGAAAGAAAATAGCAATGTTGATTCTATTGTAGAATGGCTTAATAAAAAAAGGCAAGATTATCCTGTAAAAACCGATGAAATTGGGTTGAAAGAATTAGAAAAATGGTATATTGATGGGAATTCAGGAAATGTTTACCATGATTCTGGCAAATTTTTCTCTGTTATGGGTGTGAAAGTTGGTGGAGCAGATGATAGAGAAGTTCCTTCTTGGACACAACCAATGATAAAACAACAAGAATGCGGTATTTTAGGTATATTATGTAAAAAGATCAATGGAACAATGCATTATTTGCTTCAGGCAAAGTATGAACCAGGAAATACAAAAACTCTTCAATTATCTCCAACATTACAAGCTACAGAGAGTAATTTAAAACAAGCCCATGAAGGTAAAAAACCTTTGTTAGCAGAGTATTTTGAAGATGGAGCTAGTGGAAAGGTAATTACTTCAGTAGTTTCTGTTGAAGATGGTGGGAGATTTTATCTAAAAACAAATAAAAATATGATTGTTGAAGTTTCTGAGGAAGAGGAAGTTAATGTTCCAGATAGTTTTATTTGGGTAAATCAATATCAATTAAAGAAACTATTAAAAAGAGACTTAGAAGTTAATTCATTAGTTAGAAGCATATTAGGAAGTTTGTAGGTTAAAATGGAAAAATTGAATATTGGAATTATTGGATGTGCAAATATTGCAAAAAAATATGCAATAAAGGCTTTTCAATCACTTGATAAAGTTGATAAGATCTATATTGCTAGTAGAGATGTTGGTAAGAGTAAAGAGTGTGCAGAAGAATTTGGTATTGAAGTCGAGGAATCTTATGATTCTTTGATTAATAATTCAGAAGTTCATGCTGTTTATATTCCTTTACCGATTGGTTTGCATGAAGAATGGGCAATTAAAGCAGCTTCTAAAGGAAAACATATCCTTTGTGAGAAATCTATTTCAGATAATTTTGAATCTGTTAAGAAAATTGTTAATGCATGTAAGCAAAATAATGTTGTTTTATTTGAGAATTTTATGTGTGATTATCATCCACAACATGATGTTGTTTTGAAAGCTCTTAATTCCGGTAGTGTTGGTGATGTTTTTACTTTAAAGAGTTATTTTGGTTTTCCTCCAATGGATAAAGATGGTTTTAGATATAATAAAGAACTTGGTGGAGGAAGTTTAAATGATGCAGGAGCTTATACAGTGTTTATTGCAAGAAAAATTATTGGTTGTGAGCCAGTTTCTGTAACTTGTAGATTAAATATGGATGATGAAGTTAGAGTAGATGTGCAAGGCACTGCTTTTATTGAATTTGATAATGGGGCAGCATTTTTAGGATTTGGTTTTGATAATGTTTATCAAAATAACTATTCTATTTGGGGAAGCAAAGGAACACTTACAGTTAAAAGAGCATTTAGTATTCCTCCAACATTAAAACCAGAGATTGAAGTATATACAAATGAGAATTTCCAAGATAAAATCGAGCAATTAGATGCTCCTGCTTGTAATCATTTTGAATTAATATTTGATGCTTTTTGTAGTGTTGTGTTAGAAAATGACGACAACAAACGTTGTGGGGAGTATGAGAAAATATTGAATCAAGCAAAAGTCTTAGAAGCAATGAGATTGTCTGCTAAGGAAAATAGGAAAGTAAAAATTGATGAGATTAATTAAAATGTATGAAACAATTCTTGTAACAGGCGGATGTGGATTTATTGGAAGCAATTTTATACTTTATATGTTAAAGAAGTATCCAGGACTGAAAATAGTAAATTTAGATAAATTAACTTATTGTGGTAATATTGAGAATCTTAAATCAGTTGAAAATAATCCAAACTATAAATTTGTACAAGGGGATATTTGTGATCCAGAACTAGTTGACAATGTTGTTAAAGATGTTGATGCAGTTGTCCATTTTGCAGCAGAAAGTCATGTAGATAGATCAATAAAAAGTTCATATGAGTTTGTAAAGACAAATGTTCTAGGTACACAAGTTTTACTTGATGCTGCATTAAGGCATAATTGTAAAAAATTTCATTATGTTTCTACTGATGAGGTTTTTGGAGC
>CAZKVI010000035.1:0-10666 GCA_964556185.1 uncultured Methanosarcinales archaeon | reverse complement strand
TCAACCATCTTAGCTCTCATTATGCCTGTTGCATGAGTTTGTGCAGCATCTTCAATTTGTTTAACAGCTGCAACCATTGCCTGAGCAACACCCATCTCTATCGCTTCTTCTTTAGTCATATGGACTATTTCTCCTTGTAAAGTCCCAATTATCCCTTCTGAAGCACCTGCTAATGCTGCTTGATGCTCTGCTTCAAACATTGATGTTTGTAAAAGCCTCTCACGCTGTTGAAGAGGTCCTGTAATTTGCCTAATTGCTTTTGTAGAATCAACATCTAACCCAGATGCCTTTGCAAGCCTTTGGTAATTTCTAGCCTTTTTCACATTATCTCTGTATCTTCCTGGTAATCTTGCAATTGCTGTCTTCTCAGCACTGCTTAAACCAAACCTAGAAAACCTCCAGAATTCGGCTGCCCTAGGCCATACCCTTAAAGACCAAGATCTATTTGGCATAGTAACTCTCCAAGGTACATAAATAGGAGAAATTAGTATTTTACCTATTCCTTTAGCAAGCCATATCTTCCAGCCCATATACTATTCTCATATTGTCCTATATTTATACTTTTCTACTTATTACACATATATTTCAATATCAATATTGCCATAATAACCTTTTAATACTACCTCAAACACAACAAAAACATGAATACAAAACCCTGGGCAATTGGAATAGTCATAATAAGCACAGCTATAACAGCTACTGCTCAAATATTCTATAAAATTGCTGCTGATAAACTAACCTTAGATTTAGCAACATTCTTAACAAATTGGCAACTATTCACTGGATTATTCTTATATGGGATCGCTGCAGTAATGTTAATACTTGCATTAAAATATGGAGAACTTTCAATTTTATACCCGATAATTTCATTATGTTTTGTTTGGGTGAATTTATTATCAATGAAGTTTCTTGGAGAATTAATTCCTTTGATAAAATGGATTGGAATTATATTCATAATAATTGGTGTGAGCTTTATTGGATTTGGAAGTAAACATAAAGAGGTGACTCCAGATGTCAACTGAACCTTGGGCATTTATTTTAGTAATAATTGCTGCAATATTAGGTGGTTTTGGAGGTTTATATTTCAAACTAGGTGCAGATAAATTAAAATTTAATCTTAAGGGCTTAATTAAAAATTGGAGATTAATGTTAGGTGTTTTTTTCTATGGAACAAGCACTATTTTCTTCATAGCGAGCCTAAAAGGCGGAGATGTAACAGTTATCTATCCTTTTGCATCACTAACATATGTTTGCGTAGTCTTATTATCAATAAAATTATTAAAAGAAAAAATGAATTTATACAAATGGCTTGGAATTATTAGCATAATTGCAGGTGTTGCTTTAATTGGAATTGGTGGATAAAATGCAAACAACAATTATATCAGTAGGAGGATCAATGATCATTCCAGAAGAAATCAATATAGACTTTCTAAAAGAATTAAAACAAATCACCTTAGATCACATAAAAAATAACAATAGAGTTATCCTTGTTTGTGGAGGAGGAAAAATAGCTAGAGATTATATTGAAGCATCTAGAAAATTAGCAAAAGTCTCAGATATAAATGCAGATTTAGTAGGTATTGCAGCTACAAAACTAAATGCAGAACTAGTAAGAGTTATTTTCGAAGACACAGCATATGAAAAAGTAGTCTTCAACCCTACAAAAAACATAGACACTAACAAAAAGATCATAATTGCTTCTGGTTGGGAACCTGGATGTAGCACAGACACTGATGCAGTATTACTAGCTAAAAACTTTAATGCAAACACAATCATCAATATGACAAATATTGACTATGTTTACAATAAAGACCCAAAAAAACACAAAGATGCAACACCATTAAAAAATATTTCTTGGGAAGACTTCCAGAAAATTGTAGGCGAAGAATGGTCTCCTGGATTAAACATGCCTTTTGATCCAATTGCCACAAAACATGCTAAAGAACTAAACCTAAAAGTCATTATTCTTAACGGGAACAACTTAGAAGACCTAAAAAACTATTTAGAACAAAAAGAATTCAAAGGAACAATAATACACTAATGACATTCCATTTCTAACCATAATTTATAAGCAGAATTAATACTATCTACTTTTACTCCCATGATACAAGGGCATGAATAAGAATGAATCTTCTTAACTTCTTCCTCAATCTCTTTACAATCATCAGATTTAGTCTTCCCGATCAGCACTGCTTCACTATCTTCTTTGATTTCCTTGCCCCACCAATATATGCTATCTACATCAAAAATATTAGCACAACCTATTAGCTTCTTCTCTAAAAGGTGCCTAGAAATCTTCTTAGCTTCTTCCTTGTCCTTACATGGAATATATACTACAAACATATAGAATAGAGTGTTTTTTAGATTTATAAATGTTTTTGGAGAAAGGTTTATATAGGGCACATAATTCCCAAATACTATGACAAAGGAAATTTTTACTACTATTTGTGGACTCTTTATCATAGAAAACAACAATGTAATAGACAAAGTAATATTCAAAAATCTAGATGACTACAATAATAGAGAAAAAGCAATCACTCAACTATTGAAAAAACACCCAAATGCTAAACAAACAACAAAACCATTCCCAAAATTAAAAGAATATCTTCCAACTTTCTTCCAACAGAATATTACTTTAACAAAAAATAAAATTAGAGAAAGTGTAAAAAGAGATGATTTAATCATCCAAGCTGTAAAAAATATTGAAGACATTGAAAAAGCAGCAAATAGCTTTGCAAAAAGATTAAGAGATTGGATTTCTTTATACCTCCCAGAATTAGATGAAAACATAACAAAACATGAAAAACTTGTAGACCTATTCCTAGAAAAAAGCAAAAAAGAACTAATGAAAGAACTAGAAATAAAAGAAAGCATGGGCACAGACTTAGCTGAGAAAGATCTTAAACCAATGAAAAACCTAGCTAAGAAAATCCAAGATTTATACAAAACAAAAGAAGCCCAAGAGAAATATATTGAAGAAGTAATGCAAGATATTTGCCCAAACACATTACAAGTAGCAGGCCCAATAGTTGGAGCAAAACTTCTAGTCCATGCTGGTTCATTAGAGAAATTAGCAGGAATGCCTTCTTCTACTGTTCAATTACTTGGAGCAGAAAAAGCATTATTCAGACATATAAAAAATAAAAGAGCAAAATGTCCAAGACATGGTGTAATTATTAACCACCCATTAATTGCATGCGCAAAACAAAAAGATCATGGTAAAATTGCAAGACATTTAGCAGCTGCTATTAGCATTTGTGCAAAAGTAGACTTTTTTCAAGGAGAACCAACAAAAGGATATGAATTAAGAGAAAAACTTGAAAAGGCATTCGGAAAGAAAGAAAATGATAACTAAAACACAGCTCCCTGGAGTTTATATGGAAAAAAGAAAGTTCAAAGACTATTATACAATAAACTTAACTCCTGGAAAACAAACTTATATGGAAAAATTAGTAAAACAAGAAGATAAAGAATTTAGAGAATGGGATCCAAAAAGATCTAAACTTGGAGCAGCTATTGCAAAGAACATCAGAGATATTGGTTTTAGAGATGGAGACATAGTATTATACCTTGGAGCTGCCTCTGGAACAACAGTAAGCCATGTATCTGATATTGTAGGTAAATCAGGAGCAGTCTTTGCATTAGAATTCGCACCTAGAGTTACAAAAGACCTAGTTTTCTTAGCAGAAGAAAGAAAAAACATAGTCCCTATTTTAGCAGACTGTAATCATCCTAAAAATTACGCAGACAAAATTATGCAAGCAGACTTTATTTTCCAAGACATTGCTCAAAGAAACCAAACAGAGATATTCCTTAAAAATCTTCAATTTTTAAAAGAAGATGGGATTGCAATGCTAGTTTTAAAAGCCAGAAGTGTTGACATGGCAAAACACCCAAAAGACGTATTCAGAGAAGTAGAAATGGAATTAGAAAAGAAAGTTAGAATTCTTGAATACCTTGAACTTTACCCATTTGAAAAAGACCATTGTCTATTTGTAGTTGAGAAAAAATAAGAAACTTTCCGTTAGGAAAGTAAGAAGTCAAAATGACTTCTGTAAAAAAGAAGCATTTACACTTCTTCTAATAATGAATCAATCACTTGCTTAAATTCAGCTTCTTCATCATCTAAGCTTCCAGATCTTTCATAGCCATTTCCAATTCTGTAATACTTACATCCAAATACAAATGTTGGAATTGAACCACGAGGATTGAATTCTTGGTAAATAGCTAGATGTTCTTGAGGAACTTCTGTTTCAACTACATCTGATAGTGTATCATCATTAATATCAATTTCCCAATGATAAGCTACTATTTGACCAGCATCAATGTATTCTTGGACAGTACTTTCAAAAGTTTCTGTAATCCATTTACAATGCGGACACCAAGTTGTACTAAACAAATGCACTACTGGTTTACCATCTTCTGTACAAATCTCAGCATCACTTTTTACAGAAAAAGTACCTACCGCTTCAACAGGTTCTGTTGGCTCTTCCACTACAGGCTCAGGATCAACTACATCTTCTTCAGCAGATGTGCAATCGCCTGACCCTCGCAATAACACAAACAATAATGCAAAAGCAAACACAATTGTAAGGATCTTCCAAATATTACTTGAATTTACAACAAATAATGTTTCAGGTTTTTTATCAGTCATTTAACCACCCCATATACCACAGAATATGGGCACTTTAAATATTTTTTCAGAAAACCAATAGTAAAAACAGCTATTTCTTTAATAATTTATAGAGCATAAACCCACCAAACAATACCATGAGACTACATAAAACCTGTCCCATTGTAAAACTCAAAAAAACAAAGCCAAGTTGCGGGTCTGGTTCTCTAACAAACTCGATTGAAAACCTAAAAATACCATAAAGCATTACAAATAACCAGAAATAAAACCCAGTTGGAACATTTTTCTTACGTAAACCCCATAAAATCCCAAAAATTGTAAAATTCTTTGCCATTTCATAAAGTTGAGAAGGATGCCTTGGTAAACCATCACCAAAATCAAATGCCCATGGAACATCTGCCACCCTACCATAAAGCTCCCCGTTAATAAAATTTCCAAACCTCCCAATTCCTAAAGCAATTGCAGCTGGAAAAACAGAAAGATCTGCTAACTCAAAGAAATTCTTCTTATAAATTTTACAATAAATAATACCTGCAATTATAAGTCCAATCAAACTACCATGAAAACTCATTCCACCATTCCATATCTTAAACAACTCTAAAGGGCTTTGTAACACCAAACTAAAGTTATAGAAAAGAAAGTAAAACATTCTCCCACCAACCATTAATCCAATACCAGCATAAACCACTAAATCAAGAGTCTCATCTTTTGTTATCTTAATTCCTCTCTCCCTGGCCAAGAAAGTAAAAAGAAAATAAGCCATTACCAAGCCAACAACATAAAATAGACCATAATATCTAAATTCAAATGGTCCAATACTCAAAAATACTGGATTAAGATTGTGTACAAACATAAAGAAAATAAATTGACAAAGGTTTATAAAGATATTGATGTTTCTCAATATAATGGAAGACCAATACTCAATAGATTATTGTAAAACAAAGAAAGGTTTTGAAGCAAAGCTCAAAAAAAGGCAAAAACTAGACATGGCCAGATTAAAGCAAGAATTCAATGTAATTGCAGATGCTTGTATTGCCCTTGTACTTGAAATACAAGACGAAGAAGTTATTGTACAAGAATATGGATCTTGCTTATTCAAAACTTGCAAAGACGAAGAAAAAGCAAAAGATATAACACACAAAATCTTCAAAATTGGTGTAAAAGATGACTAAAGCATTACTACTTTTATCAGGTGGAATTGACAGCCCTATTGCCGGGCATCTAATAAAAAAAAGAAATGTTGAAGTTGATGCAATTCATTTCTCAAGTGAACCATTCACAGACAAAACACCAGAAGATAAATCATTAGCTCTTGCCAAGAAAATAAACCTTAACAAAGTCTTTGTATCTAAAATAGGCAATGAATTAAGCCAATTAACAAAAAAATGCGAACATAAATATTATTATGTGCTCCAAAGAAGATTAATGTGGAGAATCGCTGAACATCTGGCCAATAAAGAAGGCTATGAATTCTTAATCACAGGAGAAAACCTAAGCCAAGTCAGCTCTCAAACTCTTGAAAACATGAAAGTAACAGATAAATCAGTTAATATCACAATCCTAAGGCCAATCCTCTGCAATGATAAACAAGAAACCATTGACCTAGCAAAGAAAATTGGAACATATGACCTAAGTAAAGGTCCTGAATTCTGTTGTGTTCTTGGACCTCAAAGTCCAGCCACAAAAGCAAGACTCCATGATATTGAAAGAGAAGAAGAGAAAATAAACATTAAAGAAATGATAAATAATGCCTTAGAAACCCTTGAGTGCAAAAAGCTTTAAAAAGACAACTGAATTCTAAACAAATAAATGATTGATACTAAATCAATACTCTTTGTGGCTTGTTTACTAATTATTGCCGTATCCTTAATATTACTTAATTCAGACATAAAATTATTTCTAATGGGTGCAATAAGTATTAAACAACTTATTGAAAATAATTTATTATCACTTTTTGCTATTGCTGGTTCAGTAATATGTGAATTCTTTGTTATGAATTATGAAGGATAACTTAACTAAAAGATACTGTCTTTGATCATATCTTTTTGTATTTCTGCGGACCTATAAAAAGATTTATAAATTCATCCAAGATATGAGAATGAGATGAATCAAATAAATATTTTAAAGGACCTTGAAAAAAGAAAAATAATCAAAAAACAAAGAGATAAACATTTTCTACACTTAAAGGGATTCAAACCATTTGAAATTGATAAAATTTTCACTAAAAATATTGAAGATGATAATATTTTAGTTCTAAAAAGCAAACAAAAAGAATTTGAATATTGGATAGATCAAAACATTCTCATTCCCCCTTGGCAAACTCATTGGTTTCAACTTAAAGATGGATTTTTACTGAAACTAAAAGCAAATGAATTGATAAACATTATAGAGAGAGCTAGAAGAAAAGCTGGAAATACATACAAACTATGTAAAACCATAAAATTAAGCTCACCTTCATTCTATATTTTTCTTAATGGAAGGATAAATTTAATTTCTGTTAAAAAACTAAAGAGAATTTTAAAATTCTTAAATACATCTTATGAAAAATTTAACAAAAAAATCGAATTTACTAAAAAAAGTTCTATAATATCCATAAACAAACCAAGATTTCCAATAGAATTAAACAATACAATTGGAGCGTCTCTTCTTGGAGCAATAGTCTCTGACGGAAGTTTATATGTAGATAAAAAAGCTAGAAATGTAATCAGAACCAAATACTCAAGCAATGATGATGAATCACTAAATAAATTCATCAACAACATAAATAAAATTTACGGAAAAGTACACTTTCAAAAAGAAAAAATCAGAAATTGTACAACCTTAAAAATAGGCTCATCAATCATTGGTGAAACACTCCTTAAAGTTGGTGCCATATTGGGAAACAAAGCTAAGAAAGATGAAAAAGTTCCATGGATTGTTAGAAAAAGATCAGAAGAAATCAAAAAAGAATACCTAAAATCTGCTTTTGATGATGAAGCAAGCATTTATGTTTCAAGAAAGAAAAGTTATATCATCATGTCCAGATATAAACAAATTAAACTAACAAAAAAACAAGAGAGAAAACTATCTATTCTGGAAAAACAAATGTCTAAAAGAGAATTGCCAACTGGACACATCAACAAAAGCATTACTATAAAAAGAGCCACAGAATTGATTAATGATAAAGAATTAGAAAAGGAAATAAGATCTATACCAAACCTACTTTCAGGAGAATCTACGATACTTAATGAGATGGAGATTAAACATCGAATTTGGAACAGATGTCTAAATAAGAACCATTCTGGCTCATATAGTGTATGTTGTGATTTATTTATCAACAGAAAAGATAGTATTATGAAATTCTACAATAAAATCGGCTTTTCCCTAACCAAAAAACAAGAAAAACTTATAAATATTGTAAAATTCATAAGACAAAATGACACTAAAGGTTTTCAATACCTTAACGCGAAAGAAGGAAATCTTTGAGCCGATAAAAGCCGGATGTGTGAGCATGTATAATTGCGGACCAAACAAGCTATCAAATTGATGATTTGGGTCATCTGTCTATGATTATGCTCACATAGGTAATTTCCGTGCATTTGTCTGCGGAGATATACTAAAAAGATACCTTCTTTACAAAGGCTTTGAAGTAAAGCAAATAATGAATTTAACTGATGTAGATGATAAAACAATCAGAAAAAGTCAAGAAGAAAAGATCCCATTAAGATCCTTTACTATGAAATATATCAAAGAATTCTTCAAAGATTTAGAAACATTAAATATCTCAAAAGCTGAAACTTTCCCAAGAGCTACCGATCATATCCCAGAAATGGTAGAACTAGTCAAAACACTTCTAGAAAAAGATATTGCATACAAAACAGAAGATGGAATCTACTTTAATATTAACAAATTCAAAGAATATGGAAAATTATCAAAAGTAGATCTCGAAAACATGAAAAGAGGAGGAAGATGTGCCTCTGATTCATATGATAAAGAAAACATAAATGATTTTGCTTTATGGAAATTCTGGGACAAGGAAGATGGTGATGCATTCTGGGAAACAGATATTGGCAAAGGAAGACCTGGCTGGCATCTTGAATGTTCTGTAATGTCAATGAAATATTTAGGAGAAAGCTTTGATATACACACAGGTGGCGTAGACCTTATTTTTCCACACCATGAAAATGAAATAGCGCAATCAGAAGCTGCAACAGGCAAACAATTTGTCAAATATTGGATACATAATGAATACATACTCGTCGAGGGTAAAAAGATGTCAAAATCCCTTGGAAACTTCTTCACTTTAAGAGACATTCTAAACAAAGGATATGATCCAAAAGCAATAAGATATCTCCTACTCTCAGCCCATTATAGAACCCAATTTAACTTTAGTTTTGATGCATTAGAAGCAGCTGATAAAGCAATATCTAGATTATTAGAATTCATGGATAACTTAAGCCATGTAAAAGACAAAGATAAACAAGAAAGTCCTGTAGAAGACGAAGCAGTAAACGAACTCATAGAAAATGTTAAGAAAGAATTTGAAGAAAACATGGATGATGATCTTAATATTGCTGGTGCCCTCGCATCAATATTTGAATTTGTAAAAAAAATAAATGTATTAATGAATTCTGACAAATTAACCTCTGGCAGTTCTAAAGCAATAACAGACACAATGAAGAAATTTGACATTGTCCTAGGTGTTCTTGAAGAAGAAAAACAAGAAATCCCTAAAAAAATCAAAACATTAGCAGAAAAGAGAGAAGAAGCCAGGAAAGCTAAGAAATGGGATGAATCAGACAAACTAAGAGATCAGATCCAAGATCTTGGCTACACAGTAGCAGACACTAAGGATGGATTTATTCTAAAAAAGCTCTAAATTCTAAATAATCAATTTGTCCTCGGTAAAATATACAAATAGATGATAAAAGAATAAGAAAAAAGTAAAGAAAATAAAAGAAAGAGGACTTAACGTCTTCTTCTAGTTGTTCTTTTCTTTGTAGTTCTTCTAGTAGTTTTTCTTCTAGTTGTTCTACGTGCAGGTTTTCTTCTAGTAGTTTTTCTCTTTGTTGTTTTTCTTCTTGTTCTTCTTTTTCCGCCCCTATTCATTGCAACTCTTGCAACGTCTCCGTCTTTATCAACAAAGTACAGATATCCATCTACTTTCTTAACTCCTACTTTTGCTACTTTTTGTGCTCTTGCCATTTTTTATTCCACCTCGTCGGTATTTAAGATTTTTAATGTCACACACGTTCTCCTCATATTTAAATCTTTTCATTTTTTAAGGGTTTCCCCGTCGAGAGATCCAAAAAAAGAGACCCAAAATAACAATAGAAAAACAAAGAACTCTAATTAGAATAGAAGATCTGCCACGACATTGCTGCCGTGGCCAGAAAACTTTGTGCTAAAGTGAGTCTAGCCAAGGAGTTTGTTGGGGGTGTCTAGATGTTAGATCATAGACAAAGTGATTAGCTAAACCCACCCCTCGCAGCACCATGAACATTATTAACCTAAAATTAAGTTATGTAAATTGCCCTGCTGTTGAAATTTTATCATCAACTATTATTTTTCTTCTTGTTGCGGGAATATTCCAAAGTTGGAAAAACTGTTGGACTTCTTCATCATGTTTACTCGGAACCAATAACACGCTCTTTCCAACATGATCCAACCTTAATCCTTTAACAATTCCAGTTTTACCATCTCTTCCTTTCAAAGCATAATAAAACCTTACCTTGTCCTTTGCAGACAAGCTTTTGGTTGTGTATGTGAACAAAACCATACGCTTTCCATGATGAATATAATCGCTAAAATTGTACATGTTAATTAACTTAACACATCTAGTATATAAAGATTATTATGTTATAAAATTTTCACTCAATCATTATATTCTAAACATCCCTCTAGTTATTTTCCCCCTAAAGTAGAGAAAAATGTTAAGTAAATTAACATCCAATAGATATTAAATAATATATGTTATATAAATACTTTACTAGTCCCTGGGCTAATATGAAATCCTAGTTCTAAACAGAATATTTTAAATACGAGTTTCTCGTC
>CAZKVI010000034.1:0-10839 GCA_964556185.1 uncultured Methanosarcinales archaeon | reverse complement strand
ATTCTTATTTAGATCAAGAGAATTTGAACAAATGGAAATGGAATTTTTTACTCATCCTGATAAAATCAATGATTGTCCTTTATTTGATGATGTTAAAAAAATGAAAGTAAATATGATTACTGCAGATGATCAAGCTAAACAAAAAGAGCATAAAACAATCACAATTGAACAACTTTCTAAAATGACATCTAAGTGGCATTCTTATTGGTTAGCAGAGGTTTATCAATGGTTTTTAGATATGGGGATTAAACCAGAAAATTTGAGAATTAGAGAACATTTAGCAAAAGAATTAGCACATTATGCAGGTGCATGTTTTGATGTAGAATATAATTTTCCATTTGGTTGGAAAGAAATACATGGAAATGCAGATAGACAACAATTTGATATGCAACAACATATTAAGGTTTCTGGTAAAGATATTACAATCTACGACGAGGAAACAAAGCAAAAAGTTGTTCCTTATGTTGCATCAGAACCATCACAAGGAGTTGATAGAGCATTCTTAGCAGTAATGTTTGATGCTTATGAAAACGATGAGAAAAGAGGAAACATTGTATTGCATTTTAATAATGATTTAACTCCTGTTAAAGTTAAAGTATTTCCGTTAATGAATAAATTACATGAACCTGCTAGAAAAGTATTCAAATTATTACAAAAAGATTTTATTTGTCAATATGACAAATCTGGAAGCGTGGGAAGAAGATATGCAAGAGCTGATGAAGTAGGTGTTCCTTATTGTGTAACTGTTGATTTTGACGGTGTTGAAACAAAGACAGTTACAATTAGGGATCGTGAATCAACAAAACAAAGAAGAGTTAAGATTGATGAATTAAAAAGTGTATTATGTCAACTTCTAAATGGTGTGGATTTCAATAAATTTGGTGAAGAAGTAAAGTCAAAGTGATTAACAAAATTTTCTGTATAAATAAGTAACCAAGAGAATTGTGATGATATAATATTTAATTTCTCCTGGGATAAATAATACACCAAGTGCAATTAAAAAAAGAACAGAATTAACAATAGATAAATCTTTTTCTTTACCTAATTCATATCTTTTGTACATTAATTCCATGCTTGGTGTATAATTTCCCATTTTATTTACCTGTTAAAACTAATTGTTGAAAATCACTAAAATTAAGGCAAACTAAACCGGGCCACCAATATTTTCTCTTACGAGTCTTTATTGGTGGTGGAGCCAGTCTAGTTAGTAGGGTGCAAATTGAAGTTGCGGCTTCAATTTTGCGTTTATTACTCAATTTTGCAATCGAGTAATAAGCATTAAGTATGTAAATCGCACCGCTTCATTACATACAAAAAGAGTATGATGTTATTAGTTAAGTATGTGTCATCCCACAGGAAGATTCTTTAATCTTCTTGTCATATATTAAGCAATCAAGTTATTTATAATTATTCCTTATAATTTATATAAATTTTATAAGTATCTCTTTATAGGTTATATATAGAAAATAATGTGATCTTACAGAAAGATTTAAAAGCCCTATATGTTTCTAGGTTCTTGGGTAAGCTAGGTTGGCGTGCTAGCCCTACGCTGTTACTGTAAATGGGCTTTAGACAGAACCGAAGCTCTTGGAGAGGTATGAGCAGGTTTCGAGAGTCCTGTAGTCAACTATGAAGTTTCGTCCTATTGGATCGGTACTGATAGGAAATGTGTCAGGTCAGGAATGAAGCAGCACTAACTGTTTGAACTGATGCTTATAGGGAAGCGGAATCGAGAAGATTAGAGGGAAGCTCTTGTTGCATGTTGGTATCCATCTTAGGGCATGCTTGCCTACTTTTCTATAAAATGATCATAACCACCAATTAAATCTACTTTTTCATCGTTGTGTTTTAGAATTGTGCCTTTTTCTTTGTTTATTATTTCTCCAATAATAAAACAATCTTCTAATTTGTCTTTATGTTTGTCGAAATTGTCTTTAGAAATAGTAAATATTAATTCAAAGTCTTCTCCACCTGATAAAGCAAATGTGTAAGGGTCTTTGTTTAATTCTTTTGAGCTTTCTATTGTGGGATTTGCAATTGGGATTTTGTCTTTTAAAATAATTGCACCTGTATTACTCATTTCGCAAATGTGATTTATTTCTGAGGCAAGACCATCACTAACATCAATCATTGCATTAATGAAAGGAGCAAGTTCTTGTGCTTTTTTTAATCTTGCTTTTGGTTCAAGATTATTTTTAATATCTTCTCCTTTAATTCCTTTTCTTAATAATTCCAAACCACAAGCAGATCTTCCTAAATAACCTGTTGTTAAGATTAAATCATTAATTTGTGCATCACTTCTTAGGCAAAGGTTTTCTTCATCTTCTATAACTCCAATGATTGTAACATCAATAACAATTTGTTTTCCATGTGTTAGATCTCCTCCAATGATTTCAAAATTATATTTATCACATATTTCATATAATCCTTTGTATAATTCTTCCATGAATTTAACATCAATTTCTTGAGGGATACATATTGAAACTAGTGCGTATTTAGGTAGAGCACCTTTTGAAGCAATATCACTTACATTCACTTCCATTGCTTTTTTACCAATTTGTACTGGAGAAGACCATTCTAATGAAAAGTGATCATCTTCAACAATCATATCAGAACTAATAACTAATTTTCCATTTATATCTAAGACAGCTGCATCATCACCAATTTGTGTTTTGATATTCTTATCTTTAATCTTTCTAGTTATTCTTTTGATTAATTCAAATTCTCCACCAATATCTTTAATACTTTCTGACATCTTTATCCTCCATATTATTTGTTAGTTCATTGATTGTTTTATTTAGTTTTGGGTGAATAAGCTCTGGAGCAATTTCATTCAATGGAATAAGTACAAAAGCCCTTTCTTCAATATCTTTGTGAGGTATTGTTAATACTTCTTCTTCAATAAGTTCATTATTGAAAAATAAAATATCAATATCTATTGTTCTAGGGCCATTTTTGAATTCAATTTTCTTTCCAAGGCGTTCTTCAATACCTTGGAGGAATATTAATAAGTCATTTGCATTCATTTCAGTGTTGAATTCAACAACCATGTTTAGAAAATTGTCTTGATCAGCATAACCAACTGGTTTTGTGTCATAAATACTGCTTTCTTTCTCAATAGAGCCACCATTTTGTAATATATCTATTGCTGTGAGTAAGTTTTCTTTCTTATTTCCTATATTAGATCCAAGACCTAGAAATACTCTGTTCATTTTTCCTTTTGAATTTCTACAATTGCACATTTTGCATATTTTATAGCTGGTTTTTTTACTCTAACTTTGATATTTGTGTTGAAGTTCTTGACGACAACATCTGTAATATTGTTAGCTAATGATTCTAATAGTTTGAATTCTTTATTTGTTAGTTTTTCTATCTCTTTATAGACTTCAGAATAGTTTATTGTGTCATTTATGTCATCTGTTTGTCCAGGTTTCTCTAAATTGGTGTTTAGTTCAATATCAATAAGGATTTTCTGTTTATTTTCTCTTTCTTCTTGAGTTACACCAATGTTGAACTCTAATTCAATGTCTTCTAGTATTATTTTATCCATTATTTTCACCATATTGTATTGCGTTGAAGATCTCTAATGCTTTTTTATGTTCTTTTACATCATGAACTCTAATAATATTTGCTCCATTTTGTAATGCAATTGTATTTGCTGCTAAAGTACCTTCTAATCTGTTATCAACTTCAGAATTATTTACTTTTCCAATAAATGCTTTTCTAGATAAGCCAATTAACACTGGTTTTCCAAGTATTTTGAACTCATTTAATCTTTTTAAGATGTCTAGATTGTCTTGTACTGTTTTACCAAAGCCAATTCCAGGGTCAAGTATGAGATTATTGATTCCAGCTTCTTCTGCTGTTTTTATTTGCCTAGATAAAAAGTTGATTATGTCGTCGACAACATCATTATATTCTGGATTAGTTTGCATATCTTTTGGAGTTCCTTGCATGTGCATAATTACAACAGGGCAATTGTGTTTCTTAGCAATTTCTCGCATATTTTCATTTTGTAAAGCAGTAATATCATTTAGAATGCTTGCACCTGCTTGTAAACATTTGTCAGCAACTTCTGGTTTGTATGTATCAATAGAAATTGGTATGTTTATGTTGTCTTGGACTAATTTTTGTATTACTGGAAGTACTCTGTTTAATTCTTCTTCAATTGTAATTGATTCACTTCCTGGTCTTGTTGATTCTCCACCAATATCAATAATATTTGCTCCTTCTTGGATCAGTTTTTTAGCATGTTCAACTGCTTTTTCTGTAGAGAAATGTTCATTTCCATCTGAGAATGAGTCAGGAGTTACATTAATAATTCCCAAAATTAATGGTTTTGATAAATTGAGAGTGAAATTTCCTGCTTTTATTGAATTGTGTTGTTTTTCGATGTTTGTTAGTATGGATGTTAGTTTTTCACTTAATTGTTTCAATCCAAATGGTTGCTCTTTTATTTTATCTATTAATTTTTCATATTGTTTTTTTGTAGCCATTAATATTGCAGTGGTTTTTTCATCTTTTAGGTTCATTACATCTCGAGGAAGGGCAACTTCTCCTCCAATGGAGAGCATGTCTTGTTTTAGTATCAATGCTGCTTTTATTTGTAAATCTTCAACTTTAATAGTATAATGTAATGCTTTAGAATTCATCATATTAATTCCAGATGGATCTACTTGGATTGCTTCTAGTGCTTTGTTTGCTTCTTTTGTGTTATTAATGAATCTAAGGTGTAACATTTCTAAACTCCTCTATTAATTTCAAAGTCATTCTTCCTGGTTTGCCTTTGTTTATTTTTTTATTATCTATTTTAACTACTGGAACAATTTCTCCAGAAGTATGAGTGATAAAGCATTCATCTGCTTTGTATATATTTTTCTTTTCAATTTCGCATAAGTTAATTTTCAAGATTTTCTTAGCTAATTTTAATGTTAAATTTCTAGTTTCACCTTTCAATATTTTTCTATCTGGTGTGAAAAGTACATTATTCTTGATAAAGAAGATATTACTTCTAGAACCTTCTCTTACAAAACCTTCTTGGTCTATTAAGATTGCTTCATAAGCTCTTCTTTTTTTAGCTAGTTTTCTAGCAAGTAATGAAGGAATGCAATTGCTTGTTTTTATCTCTGGCATTACTCTGTGTGCTTTTACTGTGATGACTCTAATGCCTTTGTATATCTCTTTGTTAATTGTTAGTTCTTTTGGGATAATTGTTAGGGTTGGTTTGTTGTGGCCAGAACTTAAGTGTATTCTTAGAGTTGCATTATCTAAATTGTTTTCTTGAATTGTTTTTTGCAAGGCTGTTTTTATCTTACCAATTGTTGGTGTTTTTATTTTTAGGAATTTAGCACTTCTCAATAATTTCTTAATTTGTTCATCTAATAAAAAAGGAGTCTTATTGTATAATCTAGTTGTGACATAGGCTCCATAACCATAGAGAAAGCCCTTATCAAGAACACTTATTTTGGCTTCTTTTTCATCAAAAAACTCGCCATTAATATAAACCCTCATAATATTGAAGAATAGTGGATTATTTATATAATTATTGTCTATCTATGACTCTCTTTGTCTAATAAAGAAAAGGCTTCAAGTCTTGTAGCATCATTTTTAAGAAAGATTCCACGTATAGCAGATGTGACTGTCTTGCTGCCTTGTTTTACTCCGCGCATGTTCATGCAAAGATGTTCTGCTCTGAGTACAACTAGAACTCCTCTTGGAGTAATTGCTTCATTTATTGTGTTGGCAATTTGACTAGTCATTCTTTCTTGGAGTTGAGGTTTTTTAGAAATAATATCAACTACTTCAGCGATTTTACTTAATCCAACTATTTTCCCAGAGGGAATATAAGCAACATCTACTTTTCCAAAAAATGGAAGTAAATGATGTTCACACATTGAGAAGAAAGGTAGGTCTTTTATTATAATCATTTCTTTGTGTGTTTCATCAACAACACTTTCTTGCAAGACTCTTTTAGGGTCTTTTTCATTTCCAGAAAATATGTCTGCATATAATTCAGCAACTCTCTTTGGAGTATTTTTTAATCCATTATGGTCTGGGTTTTCTCCAATTGCTTCAATGATTTCTCTTATTGCTTTTTCAATACGTTCTTTATCCATTTTTATCAGTTTTTTACTCTTTATCTTTTTCCTTTACTTCTTTGAAGTTCTTTATTGAGCAAAACTTACTTCCACACATACTACAAAAGTTAATATCTTTTTCAGGAATATCTCTCATTCTTATTTCCCTTGCTTTGTCAGGATCAAGGCTTAGTTTAAAATGTTTCTCCCATTCAAAGTTATGTCTTGCATGACTTAATTCATCATCTCTTTTTTGTACATCTAATCCTTTTGCAATATCAGCAGCATGTGCAGCTATTTTGAATGCAATAATACCTTGTCTTACATCATCTAAATTTGGTAAGCCAAGATGTTCAGAAGGTGTAACATAACAAAGTAAAGAAACACCATGCATTGCAGCAACTGCTCCACCAATTGCACCTGTTATATGGTCATAACCAGCACCAATATCTGTAACTAATGGACCAAGAACATAAAATGGAGCATTATGGCAATATTCTTGTTGTAATTTTACATTTTTTTCAATTTGATGTAAAGGAACATGTCCAGGTCCTTCAATCATAACTTGGCAACCTTTTTCCCACGCAATCTTTGTTTGTTCACCAAGTTTTTTTAACTCAGCAAGTTGTGCTTCATCTGTTGCATCTTTTATACAACCAGGCCTTAGACCATCACCAAGACTAAAAGCAACATCATACTTCTGGAATATATCACAGATTTCATCAAATTGTGTTAATAATGGGTTTTCTTTTTTATGATATTGCATCCATTTAGCTAATAAACTTCCTCCTCGAGAAACTACTCCTGCTAAGCGTTTTTTAGCTAGTTCTATTGTGTTTTGAGTAACACCAGAATGGATTGTCATAAAATCTACTCCTTGCTTAGCTTGTTTTTCTATTTCATCAAGAAAATCTTCGGGTTTTAAGTCTTCAACAGCATTAACTTGTTTAACAGCACCATAAATTGGAACAGTACCAATTGGTGCAGGAGAATTTTGAATTATTGCTTTACGTATTGTGTCTAAGTCTCCTCCTGTACTTAAATCCATTACAAAGTCTGCTCCGTATTTTATGCAAAGATTTACTTTACTTAATTCTTCTTCTATACAAGAACCATTTGGAGAGCTTCCAATGTTGGCATTGATTTTTGTTTTTAATTTGTAACCAATACCAACAGGTTTAACATTAGTATGGAATTTATTTACTGGGATTATTATTGTACCATTGGCAATATTTTCTCTAAGAAAATCAAGTGGAATATTTTCTGCTTTTGAAACATATTCCATCTCTTTTGTAGTATTGCCAGAGATTGCTTCACTAAGTTGAGTCATTTCAAACCATCTAAACTGTAGGTTCTTTACCTAGTAATTTCATTGCTTCTTCTGCAGCTTTTTTACCTGATAAAAGCATTCCACCAAAAGTTGGACCCATTCTTGGTAAACCATATAATGAAGCAGCAGCCATTCCCATTGCAATTAAACCAGGATATCCTTCTCCTGTCTTTTCTACAACAGCATCTTCGCTTTTTTCTATCCACATTGCACCTTCTCCTTTTACACTAACAAGTCCTCTTTTTTCTAAGTGTCTAAATACCAATGCATCATGACCAGTTCCATCAATAACAACTTTTGCTTCTAAAGAAACAGGATCAACACATGTTATTTGTCTTGGTAAACCATCAATTGGTGTCCAGTTTATTACTACACCAGCCACTCTATTGCCTTCTCTTAAAACAACATCTTTTACAGAAGTCATGTTTAAGAATTTTGCACCAGCATCACATGCAGCTGCAATTAACTTTGAACAGACGTGTGGTCCATCACAAACATATAATCCTGGTATGTTTTCTTTGTAAGGAACATTAAGTTCATCTAAAACAGATTGAGCAGGTGCTCTGATTGTAACTTTATTCATAAGGTATCCACCAATCCAGAAACCACCACCTAGATAATTGTTTCTTTCAATAACTAATACTTGTACACCTTTTTTTGCAAGTTCTCTTGCGCATGTTAGTCCACTTGGACCAGCACCAACAATAATAACTTCATTATCAGTATGTTTTTCTAATTCTATTGCAAATTCATGAACAATAGCTTTTGTAACTTCTTTTTCTCCTACTTTTGCGAATTCAACCATTTACATCCCTCCGAGTTTGTTTTTGAAATAATTGAGATTATTAATGTAGTTTTTGTTGAGTAAAGCACTTATTATTGCAACTCTAGTGGCTCCAGCATTAAGTACTTCATCAATATTGTCTTTATCAATCCCACCTATAGCAATAAATGGAATTTTTATACTGTTTTTAACGTTTGTGATTATATTTGAGCCAATTTCTTGATAATCCTTGGTTTGGGTCTTGAAAATAGGGCCAATTCCTATGTAATCAGCTCCATCTTTTTCTGCTTTTATGGCTTGTTTTAAGGAATGGCAAGATATTCCAATAATTTTATTGTTTAGGAGATTTCTAGCTTCTTCAATTGGAGTATCATCTTGACCAAGATGAACACCATCAGCATCTACTTCTTTGGCAATATCAATATGGTCGTTTATGATTAGAATTACTCCTTTTTCTTTGGTTAGTTCTCTTAATTGTTTTGCTGTTTCTAAGATTGTTTCTTTGTTATTTACTTTATCTCTTAATTGGATTATTTTGATTCCATTGTCTATTGCTATTTTTACATCTTCAATAACATCTCTTTTAGAATCTGTTATCATATATAGATGGAAGTCTTTCATAGATTAGATAGATTTTAGAGTGTTTAAATGTGTTATTGTATTGATTATAAAGGAAAAGTAACCAAATATATTGGTTTTTTAGATAAAGATACTTCAATAATGCTTTTTTTCTTTGCAGGGTAATCAGGACTTACTGAGTCAGAATTAACTATTAGGTTATCTGAATCAGAGATTATCTTTATTTTTTCATTTTTCTCTAGAATTCCATTTATCATTGTCGGCGTGACTAGTTTTCCATGGTATGGTTCACGAACAATGTACTCAAATTTTGAAGAAGTCATTGGTAATTGTTTTCCACCAGCGGATTTCATCCATGCGAAGGTTCCAGAGGCTGTGCTTACAACAACTCCAGAACTTTTTTGGTATTCTTTTTTGTTTTTGTAAGATAACCAATACCTTGCAACGCCATATGGTGTTTTATGACCAATATAATAATCATTCAAAGCTAATTGTAGTTTCTTTTCCCCAATTTTAGCTTCTAATCTGTTCAATTTCAGAATTCCATTTTTGTTTTCTAATAATTGTTTTAGTTTTTCCTTAAAATCAAATCTAGTTGCATAACTGTAAAAGCCTTCTGTTAATTTTACATTTGAATTAATACAGAGAATTGGTGTCTTGTCTGTTATGAAGTGAGTAACATATAATAATGAACCATCACCACCAACTACAATAATTAGGTCTTTGGATTTTGTGTCTGTTTTTCTTATTTTGTTTCGCATTATTGCTTTGAATTTTATTTTAGAATCTTTTAGGATTTTCTTAATTACGGAAATGCTTTTCTTGGTTTCAGGGCCTGCCCCGTCTTTGCAGACTACTAGAACATTTTTGAGTTTCATATTCACAGTATTCTGTTGTTTATTTATATATATTTCTAAAATATGTGTAAACTTATTTAGTTTTACTTCCAAAAAATATTTATACTAAAACCACATATTTGAGGTTTATGTGGATTACACGATTAAAAATAAAACATGATTGTATTATTGGAAATAGATGTAAGAAGTTTGGTATAACTGAAGTTGGATTACCATTCAATGTTTATGTTGAAAAAGGAATTACTTATTCTCCTCAGATTCAAACTCTTCATGGAGATCAAGATAAAATTGAGTTATATGTTAAAGATATTAAGAAAGATAAAAGAATTATAAATTTTGAAAGAGAAGGAACTACTGTCTTTTTAGTTGAAGTAAGAAAAGAAAAGATTCCTGCAACTTATCACCATAATAAAATAATTTTTGTTAAACCAGTTTTTACAGATAATGAAGGTTATGAATATTGGGAAATTGCTTCTTGGAAAAAATCTATTTTAACAGATTTTATTGTTAGTATGCAAAAAGAAAAAATTTCTGTTGAAGTTCTTAAAATTCAACAAACTAAATTAGATGATATTTATTTTTCTCATCTTCAACCTAAACTAACAAAAAGTCAAAAAAAGGCAATTGAATTAGCATATGAACATGGTTATTATACATGGCCAAAGAAAACTGATTTAGGAAAATTAGCAAAATTAATGAAGATTTCAATTCCAACTTATAGAGAACATTTGAAAAGAGCAGAAGAGAAAATGATTCCAAATTTAATGAAGTGTCTACCTTAAATGTGAGGGTAAAATAATTTAGAGAACATATGAATTCTTATTGATATGAGATATGAATCTGAATTATGTGAGACTGTGATGAGAGAACTGGAGCAAGGCCAGTTAGTTGATGATGAAAGAATAGTCTTAGCTATGCAAGATTATTATGACAATACATCTGATGCTGCATCTGTTACAATTATGATTCAGGATGGTATTGAATTCATTGAAACTTATGAGGGTTCTTGTATGGGTCAACAAGGTTCTGGCCAACCAAAACAAAATACTTCGCATAAGTTTAGAGGATTACTTACAGATGAATCAAGATGGGATGACGATATGTCAAGAAATCTATGGAATGATGTTTTAGATACTTATGAATGATAATATTTTACCGGCTAATATGAAATCCTCATGACTCTGATGAATATCAGAATAATTTTCCTTCCTG
>CAZKVI010000033.1:0-12339 GCA_964556185.1 uncultured Methanosarcinales archaeon | reverse complement strand
TTTCTAACCAAAAACTTTAATAATAACTTCAACCTTATAATTACTGCACTCAGTCAATTCGAAAGCGTGAGGTTTGGCTTGTAGAATCTGATCAGTTGGCCCTCAGGGTCGTAAAACCTTTGCTCGAAAGTTTGGCTGAGCGTAATTTCTACACAAATTTTATATATATTCCAACATAAGCTCTATCTATGCCTAAAAAAGACCATGTAATGGTATTTGCTGCACATAATGACGATCCTATGATTGGAGTAGGTGGAACCTTAATCAAGTATGCAAAAGAGAAAAAGAAGATCTCAATATTCATATTCTCATATGGAGAATCTTCACATCCACACTTTGCTCCAGATAGAGTCATAAAAATAAGAAAAAAAGAATATGACAAATCTGCAAAAATAATGAACCTAAATGAATACTCAGAATTTTTTGGATTAAAAGAAGGACATTTCAAAGATGAATTCAAAGAAAAGAAATTAAAAAAGAAAATGAAAGAATTCATAAAAAAGAAAACCCCTTCAAAAATATTCACCCATAGCAAAGATGATCCACACCCAGACCATAAAGCTGTTCATAATATTTTAATGGAAATTTTAGATGAATTAAAATATAAGTGTGATGTTTATAGTTTTGATGTCTGGAATCCTATAAATTTCAGAAAAAGATCTAGACCTAAATTAGTTGTTGATATTACAGATACATTTGAGAAAAAAATTAAAGCATGCAAGTGTCACGAATCTCAGAAAGTAGTAATGGTGCAGATGATACCACTAGCTTACACTAGAGCATTCATAAATGGCCTTAACTACAACCATAAATACGCTGAAATATTTTTCAAAATTAGATAAAAATGCCAAGAAAAAAAAGATTATTAGTAACAACTGACTGTTTTGTCCCAAGATGGGATGGTATTGTTAGATTTCTACTTGAAACACTACCAAATTTAAAAGAAGAATATGATATCACAATAATTGCACCAGACTTTGGTCCTTACAAAGGCTTTGAATTTGCAAGAGTAATAAGATTTCCAGTATTGAAATATAAATTCAATGATATTCATTTTGCAAATTTCCATTACAGTGAAATCAAAGAATATGTTAAACAAGCAGACTTAGTTTTCAATCAAACAATTGGTCCAATTGGTGTCTCTGCTATTTATGCTGCTTCTCGTCTAAAAAAACCAGTTATTTCTTACACACATAGCATTGAATGGGAATTAACAACTAAGAGTGTTAAGCATTTCAAAAGGTTTTTCAATGTTTTCACAAGAATGGTAACTAAATGGGTTTACAATAAATGCTCTTTACTGTTAGTTCCATATATGGAATCTGAAGAAAAAATGCAAAGACTTGGCATAAATACTAAAATGGAATTAGTAAGATTAGGAACAGATACAGAATATTTCAAGCCTCCGAAAAGTAAAGCCAAAGCAAAAGAAAAACTAAAACTAAACAAAGATGATATTATAATTGGATTTATTGGAAGACTTGGAAGAGAAAAAAACCTAAAAACATTATACGATGCATTCCTTAAACTAGAGAAATATGAAAATGTAAAATTATTAATTGTAGGTTCTGGAATCGAAGAAGAAGAAGCTATTTTCAAAAACAAAGAAAATATAATCTTTGCAGGACCTCAAGATACAGTAGTTCCCTATTACCAAGCACTAGATATCTTTGTTTTACCCTCTTTAACAGAAACATCTTCATTATCAACAATGGAAGCAATGGCTTGTGGAGTACCTGTAATAACAACTCCTGTTGGCCAATTAAAGAAATATGTAAAAGAAAGAGAAAATGGAATGTTTTTCCCATTCAAAAACTCATTAAGATTATCTATGAAACTAAAATTATTAATTAAAGACAAAGATTACAGAGAATGGATGGGTAGAAGAGCTAGAAAAACTATTGAGGAAAAATTCCAATGGAAAATAACAATTGATAACATAAAAAAACAACTAGATTCAGTAGCTGAAAATATTGATCTTCCTGACGAGGAAATGAAGAAATATGAATATTTACCACATACAGCAGATGCAGAGTTCATTGCATACGGAAAAACAATAAATCAAGCCTTTTCAAATGCAGCAGAAGCAACCTTTGGTATTATCTCAGAAACAGAAGAAATAAAACCAAAGATAAAAAAAGAATTTTCATTAAAAGCAAAACGCTTAGAATCATTATTATATGATTTCTTAGAAGAATTATTAATTTATCTAGATACAGATGGGTGGGTATTATCTAAAGTAGATGAAATCAAAATAATGCAAGGCAAAAAAGACTTCAAATTAGAATGCGTTTGCCATGGTGACTCTTACAAAAACTACGAAGTCCACGGAAACATTAAATCAGTAACTTACAATAATATGCAAATAAAACAAACAAAGAATGGCTGGCAATTAAGGGTTGTGGTGGATATTTAATATTGTAACTCTACTTGTTCTTGAACTTCATAATGTCCATTAGTAGTTCCATCTTGTTGAGGTTCTTCTAACAATAAACCTATACCACTATAAATTCCAGCTTGAACAGGAGTTACTAAAGGACCAGATTGAGAAGCAGTTAATTCTATATAAGGAACATTATATCCTTCTGAACCGTCTCCAAGATAATAATGTTCTTCTTCACCATCATCACCACTTCTAGCAGCTAATTCCTCTAATTCAGCAATTTCTTCTAATCTTCTTTCATTATCCCAAACACCAATGGGAAATGCCACACAAAGAACTAATAAAAACATTTTTTCTATTGGGCCAAAACTATGATCTGGTTCTGATCCATTATCATATCCTATACTTTCAACAACACCATCGTCTGCCATATTCCAACGAAAATTCTACTCTTTTTTAAATCTTATTGAAGCAAAATGCATATAAATACTATATTATTAAGCTTTTATATGCCTTTAAAATTCCATAAATACCAAAACTGCGGTAATGACTTCATAATCATTGATAATGAAGAGAATTCTATAGCAGAAGATGAATTAAAAGCTCTGGCCAGGGAAATTCTCGTCAGAAAGTATGGAATTGGTGCAGACAATGTGCTATTCTTAACTAAAGAAAATGATTTCTTTATGCGAATCTACAACACAACAGACATTGAAGGAAGTATGTGTGGCAATGGTTCATTATGTGTAATGAAATACCTAAATAAGAAATACAATAAAGATGAATTTACATTGAAAACAATTGGTGGAGAATTCAAAATTAAGAAAGAAAACAACAACACTTTCTCAGTTAATCTTGGAAAACTACAAAACACATACAAAGAAGTCAAAGAATTCCTAAACCTGAACTTAGATGACAACCAAGAAACCATTAACATAAACATCAACAAAGGCTTTCTAAAAGATAAAAAAGCTTCAGTAGTTTCTCTTGGAGAACCACATTTAATCTTATTTGATGATGATATAGACAATTTAGACATGAAAAAACTTGGTGATGAAGTTAATTCTTACAAAGATATCTTCCCAAAACATATTAACTTAACAATTGTTTCAATAATAAACAACGACACAATCAAAGTTAGATTCTTTGAACGTGGTTGTTTTGAAGAAACAGATGCCTGCGGTACAGGATCATCATGCGCAGCCTTAGTATCTAACTTACTCCACAAAACCTCAAACACACTAGTAATCCAAACAAAAGGTGGTTCATTAAAAATAAACATCAACAACAACGAAGCTACTTTATTTGGAAAACCTAAGAATGTGTTTAATGGTCAGTTGGAGTGATTGTTGTATAGGTCCTTGTAATGTACTGTGATCTGGGAACACCATTACTACCATAATGCCCAGGCAATGTTACGTTTTCTTCAGGAACACAAACATATAATGCTCCTGACCTAATTGTAGTAAGGCTTCTGCCATCCATATCAATATGAATATCACCAGGAGAGTAAGGAGAAGTAAGATGAAGTAAATCTCCAAATTCAATTAAAATTCCTTGCCCTTGAACCCAAACAACATCACTTATCTCTCGTTCAGCAGTTAGTTTCCATACTCCATCAATTTGCATAAGTTCTCTAACTAGACCGTCTGTTCCAGAAACAAGATCAACAAGAGCATTATAAAACTCTAATATTCTCTCATTTGTAAAAGCACTACTTGGTCTCCTACCTTCTCTCGAACATAAATATGCAGAAATACTATCATCAATTGCTCCATTCCTAGGTTGAGGCATAAAAATAGTTAATTCAACTCAATTAAATATTTTCCTATATCTAATACCCGCAACACTTATAAATTCATGATTTTTCTTACCAACTCATGGCAGAAAATAAAGATTACAAAAAATTACTAAAAAAAGTAGACAACGGAATGTATGAATTAGAAAGAGAAACTAAAGAAGGCAAGAAAACAGTAAAAGTCTTTCTAACTGAAAAACTCCTAGAAGATTTAGATCATGGAGCAATCGAACAAATGAGTAATGTCTTAGATATGCCAGGTGTTTACTCTCCAGTTTGTGCAATGTCTGATATGCATCGTGGCTACGGTTTCTCAATTGGTGGTGTTGCTGCTTTTGATTTAGAAACAGGTTGTATTTCCCCAGGCGGAATTGGCTTTGATATTAATTGTGGTGTAAGAGTTTTATCAACACCATTAAAAAAAGAAGATATTGAACCAAAAATAAAAGAAATCTTAGAAAGTTTATTCAAACATGTTCCATCTGGTGTTGGATCTGAAAGTAAAATTAGATTAAACCCAGAAGAATTAGACAAAGTTCTTAAAAATGGTTCAAAGTGGGCATTAGAAAATAACTATGCTTTTCCAGAAGATGTAGAACATACTGAATCAGAGGGTAGCATGAAAGAAGCAGACCCAACTAAAGTATCACCTAAAGCAAAAAAACGTGGTAAAAACCAATTAGGAACTTTGGGTGCTGGAAATCATTTCTTAGAAATTCAAGTTGTTGATGAAATTTACGATAAAGAAACTGCAAAAGCTTTTGGCATCGAAGAAAAAGGTCAAATTACTGTAATGATACATTGTGGATCAAGAGGCTTAGGTCATCAAGTTTGTAGTGATTATATTAGAAAAATGGAAGAAGAACATCCCGAAATTGCAGATGCTCTACCAGACCGTGATCTTATCTACGCAAAAGCAGGATCACAAACAGCTAATGATTATTTTGGAGCAATGTGTGCAGCTGCAAATTATGCTTGGTGTAATAGACAAGTTATTGCACATTTTGTAAGGCAAGCTTTCAAAGAAGTCTTTAACATTAAACCAAATGATATGAAACAAATTTATGATGTTGCTCACAATATTGCAAAAATAGAAGAACACGATATTAATGGAGAAAAAAAGAAAGTTTACTTACATAGAAAAGGTGCAACAAGAGCTTTCCCAGCAAACCACAAAGAAGTTCCTGGGATATACAAACAATATGGCCAACCAGTTCTAATCCCTGGTAGTATGGGAACTGCTTCATACATCTTAGTGGGAACTGAAAAAGGAACAAAATTAGCTTATGCAAGCTCTGCTCATGGTGCTGGCCGTGTAATGAGTAGATTTGAAGCAAAAAAAAGATTCAGAGGAGATCAAGTACAAAAAGAACTTGAAGAAAAACAAATTTATGTAAAAGCTGCTTCTTGGAAAGGTATTTGCGAAGAAGCCCCAGCTGTCTACAAACAAATAGATGAAGTCATCAAAGGAGTAGAAGAAGCAGGTATCGCAAAAAAGATTGTAAGAGTTGTACCTTTTGGTGTGATCAAAGGGTAAAATAAATAAAGGCCAACTTATTTATAATACATAATGAGAAAAACTATTGAAAAGACCATAGATAAAGGTCTAAAAACAGCTAAAAAAGGTCTAGATACAGGTAAAGATGTATTAACTAACCCTTTACAATACCCAAAAAAGCTTACAAACCTTTTCATACCTACAAAACAACATACAACACCATTAAAAAGATCAACCAGTGGTTATGAAACAGAGAACTTTATTCTAAAAAACGATGGTTCATTAGATCATTCTGGAAAAATATTCAAATTAGCAGAGAAAAAAGGCCTTGCAGTTAAAAAAGAAGCAGCCAAAAGCATGGTAGAAGTTATTTGCATGCCACACAAGCGATTAAGTTCTACAAGTATTGACTTAATAAACAATTTACTCCAATTAACAGAACTTACTGAGAAAAATAATGGTCACATTTACCCATTCTCAACTTATCCTGGAATAAATAAACCAGTTATTCAAAAAAACGAGTGGTATAAAACTCAAGAAAAGATATTTGGTTATGATAAATACATGACAGCTGGCTTATGCTGTGGTTTTCACCAACATTATGCCTTACCAAGAGGCATGTTTGATCCAAAAACCAAATTCATAAACTACAAATTAAAATCAAAAGTCAAAAAAACATTAATTGATAGCTACAACCTCCTAAATGCAGTTGATCCAATTTTTACAACACTACTACAATCTTCTCCTTATGATAATTGCAAATATTTAGCAAAAGATTCTAGAATGCTTCTCTACAGAGGCGGAAAAAAACTAACATATATGAAAGGTAAATATGCACATCATCAACTTTTAGGTGGTCTTTCACCATATAAACAAACTTTGCAAGATCTAATCTCAACAATTAAGAGAAGAAAAACAAAATGGGATTCTTTACTAAAAAAACATGGCTTTGATCCAAAAAAACATTGTAAATATGGCAGTGAATTAGATTTTACATGGAATCCAGTCAAAATCAATGCTCATGGAACATTAGAATACAGAGGACCAGACATGAATTTACTTTCAGTAATCTTTGGAATGTCAACAATGATGAAATTTGCATTAAGAGAAATCCAACAAAACTTCTTAATAGTTGTTCCAATGGATATTGAAATGAAAGAAGCATTCACAGTAGAAAACAACATGGTATTTATCCCACCACATACAACTGTAAGGAATGATTTACAAGTAGCTTCTGCCTATGAAGGCTTTAAAAACAAAGATCTAAAAATATACATTAATAGGTTCTACAACTTTGTTAAAAATAATGTCTTAGAAAGATATAATCCTTTATTAAAACCAATAAAGCAAATGATTGACAATGAAACATCAATATCAGATAAAATAGTTGCAAAAGTAAGACGTGCAGGATACAAAGATAAAATAACACAATCTTATGCAAAAGAATTATCTTTATTCTATAGCAAACAATTTATTAAAGATTTAGAACAATGTAGAGATACCTTAGAAAAGATGGGTGGATAATTTGGCCAAAGAAAAAACAACCACTGAAAAAGATAAACAAGAAACTACAAAACAACCTACAGAGGAAGCTACAGAACAACTCATTGAAGAAACAGGTGAATTAAGAAAACAACCTTTTTTAGCAAGAAAATTAAGCAATGTCACAGACTATATGCTAAGATTTGTCAACGACAAAAGAAAAAAACTAACTCCTTCATGGTCTTATACAACTATCTTAACAGAATTACAGAAAATAAATGATAAATTAGAAGAAACTCCACATGTAAACTTTCTCTCCCTCTTAAATTCATACAAAAGAGTGATTGATGTCTTAGATGGTTCTATTTCATATTTCTACAGAAAAAGAAATACTCTCTGGTTTAAAGAATTCTTCCCAGAAGAAGAACTTTACAAGTTAGTAAAAGAAGATTTAGAAAGATATCATGAGAAATATGGCAGAATAAACCTTACCATTACAAAAAATGGGATACTTATCTACGACAATTACAAGAAAAACCAATTTAACACATTACTAATGACTGTTCATGGAGGTAAATGGGTACCAAACTATGGTCAAGAATTAATGGCAATCTCTGAGGAGAAAAGATACCAAGAAGATGATCTTGGAGCAGACCTTATCTATGGAAAATTAGCTTTAGACAACGGAGGAGTTTGGATTAGTGCAAAATTCTCAAGATTCTTTTGCGATCTAAATAGAAAAAGACATAGAGCTATTTACTCTAACACATCTGAAAAAAGAGTCCAAGATATTTGGAAAAAAGAACTAACAAGATTTCAAAAAGAAAGAATACTAAAGAATTATGATCAATTCTATTATATCTTAGAAACATTAGTAGACACACATAGATTTAATATTATTTTCGATGGTCATACAATGTGTTATGAACCTTCTAGGCCATGTTTTAGTTTTGGAGCAACTTGTATACCTCATTTTTATTCACCAATTGTTGAGAAAATGCGAAACATCTTACACAAAGAAACAGGTAAAAGAATACATCTTAATAATCCATACAAAGCAGGCCATATTCTAAATTATTTATCCAAGAAATACCCTGATATCTTTATTCTTTCTATGGAAATTAACAAAAAATTATACATGGATAAAGCTCATTTAAAATTAAAAACAAGAGAAATAAACAAACTCTCAAATGCAATTGAAAAAATGTTTATATTTGAAAAACCAAAATCATACAATAAAAGATTTTCTATGTAAACACTATCTAAACTTTCAAAGAAACAACTTTACTCATATTATCTGGTCTCATACTGACTCCATAAAGTGTATCTGCTTCTGAAATAAGCCCATCATTGTGAGAAATGATTATATATTGTGCTTTATCAGAATATTTTGCAATCAAAGCAGCCAATTTCTCTGAATTTCTTTTATCTAATGCAGCATCAACCTCATCAAACACATAAAATGATGCTGGTTCGTGTTCTTGTATAGAGAAAATAAAAGCTAGTGCAGTCAGAGTTTTCTCCCCACCACTTAAACTTCTAATATCCATAAATTTCTTTCCTGTTATTCTAACTTTTATACAAACTCCTTCACTTAGTGGATCCTTCACATTCTCCAATTCCAAGAAAGCATCTCCTTTTGTAGACAAGGACCTAAACATCTCTTGAAAGTGCTTATCAATAACATCAAAAGTCTGTAAAAACATCTCTTTTTTCTTTGTTTCTATTTCATTCATCATCAATAATACTTCATCCTTCTCTTCTCCTAATTTCTGTCTTTTATCAAGCAATTTGTTATACTCTTTTTCTACAGTATCAAAGATCTCTAATGCCTTCATGTTAACACTACCAAAATTATCAGCCATTCTCTCGAATGCAGCAATTTCTTTTCTCAAATCTTCCTCAGACTTACTTGTATATAGTTCAACACCATCATATCTCTTATAATCTTCATTTAACCCACTAACTTCTGCTTTAACTCTTGCATTATCAATAGACAATGCATTCATTCTATGTTCAATACCTCTAATTTGCTCTTCTTCTCTAATTACTTTTAATTCAACAGCTTGTATTGCTTCATTAGCTTTATCCCGATTTACATATAATTCCTTAAATTTACCATAGAATTGTTTTTGCTTAGCTTCTTTCTCTTTAAGCAGTTTCTCTTCTTCAGTAATCTTTTGTTTTAATGTTTTAATCTCATCTTTAAACTCTTCTTCTTCTTTATCATGCTGTTTAATTATCTTAATTATATTCTCATTTTCTGGTTTTAGAATATTCTTTGTCTGCATTTCAATATTCTTAATATCACTCTCTAATTTAATACTCTCTTCTCTTAACTCAGTCCTTTTTTGTTCAAATGTATTTAATTCTGCAATTAATCTAGGGTTCCTCAATTGTGAAATCTTCTCACGTAATTGTTCTTTTTTAATTTTCAATTCAGCCAAACCTTTATTTGCTTCAGAGATTTCCATACCTAAATTAACCAATCTTTTATCCAAGTCTTCTATTTGATCTTGTAATTCTTTTTTAACTTTTTTATTAGCTCCAAGATCTCCTTCTTCTAAATGTAAAGAACGTTCTATCTTAATAATATCTCCCTCAAGTGTTGCTTTTGCTTCTCTTAATCTGGTAATCTTCTCGTCAACACCAGATCTCTTCTTTTCAATATTACTAATCAATGATTCATTCTCAGCAACTTCTTTCTCTGCTTTTTTCAATCCTTCTGCAACTTCTTTTTCTTGGAAACCCATGCCTTTTCTCTTTTTCTCTCTAAAACCACCAACCATTGCACCACTTAACTCTGCTAAATCTCCATCAAGTGTTGCCATTCTTATATTTCCAATACCAATTCTTCTAGCAACATCAATATTATCAACTACAATAGTATCCCCAAACACAAACTTAAATACAGGCTCGAATTTTGGCTTATATGATACTAATTTTCTAGCAAAATCAGATACACCGTTTACTTTTGCAAACTTATCAGCTCCTGGAGTTGGTTTCGGAGCTTTTATTTTATTTAATGGTAAAAAAGTAGCAATACCTAATTGATTTCTTTTCAAAAACTTAATACATTCTGAAGCTGTTTTATCTGTATCAACTACAATACTCTTTAATCTTGGACCAGCTGCAACCTCTAAAGCTAATGCATGCTTACTTGATACATTACCAAGCTCTGCAACAGTACCAAAAACATCCCCAAACTTGCTTTTATTTTCCATAATCTTTTTTGTAGCCATACTACCTGCAGTAGTTTCTCTAATAGAAGTACTTCTTGCTTGTAATTTAGCTTCTTCTTCTTTTGCAGTATTTAATCTAACTCTTGCATTACCTAATTGTGCAGCTAAAGAAGAATCTTCTTGTAATACTTGATTTAATTCTAGTGTGGATTTCTTAAACTCTTTTTGCATTTGTTTAAGTTTCTCAATCTCTACTTTATTCTCTTTCTCAAGTTCAAGAACTTTCTCTATTTTCTCGTCGATAGTAGCTATTTGATACTCCACTCTATCTTTTTCACGCAGCAAATTTTGTTGTGTCTCACGTAGTTCATGAGTTTTCTTTTGTCTTTCTTCTGCTTGTTTATCTATCTCATCAATCTCTTTATCAATATCTTCTGCACCATCTAACTTATTTTTCTTCCTAAATCCATCTATTTTCGAATCTAATAACTTAATCTCCTTACTTATTCTATCATATTCTTTTTCAAACCCATTCTTTTCTTTATCTAATTCTACAACTTTTGTCTTTAATTCTTTAACAGACTCATCAAGTTGATCTTTTCTAGCTGTTAATCTTTCAATTTCATTTTCACAACTAGAAATTCTGTTTTTATTTGTTCCAAGATTGACTTTTAACTTCTCAATATCTTTTAACAATACAACTTGTTCTGTTTCTCCTTTTTCTTCAATCTCTGCGTTTATACCTTGAACAATTGCCCTATTGTCTTCCATAACTTTCTTATTTTTGTCAATCTTATCTTGTTTTTTCTTTATTTTATCTTGATAATCTTTAATATTTACTTCTTGTCCTTCTATTTCTTTATTTTTCTTTGAAATTTGTTTATGTAAATAAGTTGCTTTATTTCTATTTATTTTGTCACTTAAATCTTTATACTTAGCAGCTTGGTCTCTTTCTTTTCTTAATTCTTTAAGATAAGTCTTTCTTTCTGTTAAAATAATTTCAGCTTCTCCTAGTTTTTGCTCAACTTTATCTAATTCTCTAAGTGCCTTGTTCTTTTTTTCTTCATAAATTCCTATGCCTGCTATTTCTTCAATAATTTGTCTTCTTTCAACTGTAGACATCTCTACAAATCTTACAATATCTCCTTGAAGAATTATATTATATCCATTTGGATCAATATTAGCTTTAGACATCAATTCTAGAATTTGTTGTCTTGTATGTCTTTTATCATTTATTTTGTAAATACTCTGTCCATTTTGTCTTACTATTCTAGTTATCTTCATTTCTTCAGTATCTATTGGGAAAATACCTTTAGTATTATCAAAATAAAGAGAAACTTCACCTTCTTTAGCAGGTTTTTTGGTTTTTCCACCATTATAGATCAAATTAGCAGATTTTTCTGCTCTCAAACCTTTTGCAGAACCTTTTCCAAGTACAAAACACATGGCATCCATGATATTTGACTTCCCTGAGCCATTTGGACCTAATACACAGTTAAATGTATCTCCAAATATAAGGCTAGTCTTCTCTCCAAAAGACTTGAATCCCCTCATAACCAGTCTGTTGATCTTTGTCATATTTAGTAGAAAACCTCTTTTATGCTACTTTAATATTTTCTGGTTGAAAAGTAGTATATAAATATTATGTCCTATATGTTAATATATTGCCACAAATTATTTAAAACCACCTAAATTATAACCTATTCATGATAATTTCAAGAACACCACTTAGAATAACATTCTTAGGCGGCGGAACAGATTTAAAAGAGTTTTTCCAAGATGAACAAGGTTGTGTAGTCAATGCAGCCATAAACAAATGTGTATATATAGCAATCCATAAGTATTTTGATGATTCTATACAAGTAAAATACTCTAAAACAGAGCATGTTGACAATGTAGAAGATATAGAACACCCTTTATTTAGAGAAGCAATGAAACTAACAGGAGTTACAAAAGGTGTTGAAATAGCTTCTTTTGCAGATATTCCAAGCAAAGG
>CAZKVI010000032.1:0-13391 GCA_964556185.1 uncultured Methanosarcinales archaeon | reverse complement strand
CATATGTAGTTGGATCTGGTTTTAAGAACATATCACTTTCATGTATTCTTGCAAAACCAGAGATAGATGATCCATCAAACCAAGTTCCTGACATTAGAGAATTTTTTAGATGATTAATACCAATTGTTAAACTCTTTGATAACCCATAAATATCTGTGAATTGTAAAGTTATATATTTTACATTATCTGCTTTTGCTCTTTGTACTATTTCATTAACTTGCTGTTCGTCCAAATACTACACCCCCATAATCACTTATCAACAAAATTAGAATAAGTTTTCAATATATAAATATTCGTACGTGAGAATTGAATAAATTTGCAGTTTTAACCCATAAATATATAAATAATGGAATATTTCTACAAGTTTATGGAAATTGATGATAAGGATTTACAGATAATTGATGTTTTAAAGAAAGATGCTAGGGCTTCTAGTCAAACAATTTCAAATAAAACAGGTATTCCAATAACTACTGTACATTATAGATTAAAGAATATGAAAAAAACAGGAGTAATTAAAGGATATACAATTAGATTAGATCATGAAAAGATTGGAAAAGGATTATTAGTTTATACTGTTGTTTATTTGAACTTAGAAATTATGCATAAAAAGAAAATAAATGAAGATGATATTGTTAAGAAATTCTTGAAAATTGAAAGTGTTGAAAAAGGAGATATTATTATTGGAGATGGTTATGTTCTATTACAATTAAGAGTTAAAGATCAGAATGAGTATAAAGATGTTTTATTACACAAATTGCAACAGATCGAAGGTGTAAAAGAAACAAAATCAATGGTTGCGATTGAAGAATTTGAGAAGTAAGTTAAAAACTTAGTACTGCTTCATCTATGGTTTCTACAACTCTTTGTTTACGATTCCTTAGAATGACCTCGCCGCCTACTTTAGCTGGATCAGTAACAACATATCTTAATTCGAAATAACTGCTTCCTAAAAACCCTTCTAAAAAGCTTAGCATAAGTTCTCCTTGATCATCATAATCTGAAAAGTCTAAAACTAGCTTTTCTACTCCTGCATTCTTAATTGCATATGCTATTGGAAATAAAGTAGAATGATCTATTGTTTCATTAGTTAAGTTTTTCAATACTGCAATATCATCATATCCAATTGGTTGTTCTGCAATTAACCCACCTAAATCTACTCTTAAGTCCATTGGTTTATAATCAATTTGATATGACATTTTAGTTTATCCTCTGTTTGTTAATGGTTTTATCTTATGTCTATATTGGCTCTGTCAAAGCTTCATATTTTCTAGTGGCTGCAACATCATTAGCATCTCTTGCAATGTGTAAAGCTACTGTAAATTCCTCTCCGAGTTCGCAGATTTCAAAAGCTTTATCTAACATACCATGTTTTACAGCATATTTTGCAGTATCTTCAACATCTCTTTCATAATGGTCACCTTTTCTAACTAAATCAATCATTGCATCGACGTATTCTGCTTGGAGTCCATGATTTGTTGCATTACTTTCAGTATATCTTCTACCAGACATATTACATCTTCTATTAGAAACTTGTTCTAATAAATCCTTTTTTCTTAAATCAGTTGCTCTTTCAGTTTGACCTAATTCAGAGGCTTTAATAGCTGCCAATCCATATTCACCAAGTTTTTCAAAACCGTCAACTAATAATTCTGGGTCTTTTAATTCATTGGCATAGACCTTCATGGCGTCTACATCTTTATCAATAAGGCTTTGTTTATATCCTGTCATTAATAATGCTCTTTTTCTACTGTGCTGGCCAGCAGCTCTTGCAATCTCTGCTGCTTCTTTATAATGCAGCTCAGAATTAAGATTATCTTGTTGAGAAAGAAGAATTCCTATGGCTCTTTCAGATTGTTTTGGTCCAATACAACATCCTATGGCTTTTCTTAAATAAGCATTTCTATCTTCCCAATTATCTGTATGTCTACTAGCAAATTCATAATTAGTAGCAGCTCTTGCATATAATTCTGCTTTTTCAGCTATCCTTGCAGCAGTTACATATTCAAGATGAGATTCAACTAATTCTAAAGCTTCATCTACTTGATCATTATGATAAAGGATTGTTGCGGCTGTCTGCACACTTGATCCACGAACAACTTCATCTATAAGAGATGTTAATGTCTTTTTAGAAACAGAATTGCCTCTATGTTCATATTGCATTGTTTGAATAATATAACTAGCTTTTACAGTATCATCATCAAGAAGTTCTAATAATTCATCAATATTTTGTCCACCCATGTAATCTCCTCTATCAATTAGTTTACTCTCTCAAACTCACCAATTTTTCTGTTCTTTTGAACATTGTCCCATGGAAAGTATTTACCATTCATTGAAATGTAAACTCCATGAGGTAAACCTTGAGCAAAAGCTAATGCACTTCCTAAATTAAATAATCCATCAGAACTTCCGAATTTGTATGGTACCATTGCACCTGTTATAATTATTGTTTTATCTTTTATTTCATTAGCTAATACTTCTGCTGTTTGAACCATTGTATCTGTTCCATGTGTTATAACTATTTTATCTGTATCTGCTCTTTTACAATTATCAAGAATAATATTTCTATCTCCATCAGTCATATCAAGGCTATCAATCATCATTAATGTTCTTATCTCAATATCTAATTTGCATCTGCCTAGTTTTAGCATTTCTGGCATATGAGTATCTTTGAAAAAGAGTTCTCCATTTAGTTCGTTGTATTCTTTGTCGAATGTTCCGCCTGTGATGAATATTCTTATTGTCATTTTATACCTCTTAACTGTCTATAGAGTGGTAAAACTAAGTACTATATTAACCTTGTTCGTGGTGAATACAACGAAAGTCTTAAATAGTGGCAAGTTTTTATTATATTATGCATTCAAAAATATTAATCGATCTTGGTTTAAGCTTAAACGAATCTAGAATCTATGAAGTATTATTGGAGTTAGGAGAAGCATCTGTAAATACAATATCTATAAAGACAAAGATTAATAGAAGTAATGTTTATGATGCCATGGAAAGGCTTTGTGAAAAAGGCTTAACTAGTGAGTTATTTGTTAAAAATAAAAAATACTACAAAGCAAACCACCCTAGAAGATTATTAGAACTTTTGAAAGAAAAACAAGAAGAAGTAGAAGATATTCTACCAGAATTAACAAAGAAATTTAAATTACATAAAAAAGAAGAGGAAGCTTATTTTCATCGGGGTATTGAAGCATACAAAGATTATATGTTTGATATTCTAAAAGAGAAAAAACCATATTATTGTATTGGTGGAAAAGGCATGTGGTTTGATCCAAGATTAAAGTTTTTTAGAATGAAATTTGATAGAGATAGAAGAAAACAAGAAATTGAATTTAACCATATATTTGATGAAGGAATGCCAAAGAAAATAAAAGATCCAATAATGTTTGATAAAAATGTTTACAAATTTCTTCCAAAGAAATATTGTAGTAATCTAAACTTAGAAATCTTTGGTGAGTATACTGTAATTTATGCTTCAGAAGAGTTTGGAAAATTAAAAGATGAACCAACAGTTTTTGTAATTAAAAGTAAAGATGTTGCAGAAGGTTTTAAGAAAATCTATAAATTTATGTGGGATAAACTTGATTAATTATAATTGTAGATGTTCTGTAATTCCAATTCTATTTCTCTCACCAGTTTCATAAAAGAATGCATCTATTTCTAAATCTGTTCCATATAATTGTTTAGCTACTTCTGCACCACTAACAACTCCAGGTTTCCATTCTTTATTCATAAGATAAACAATTCTTCCTGGTTGCATTCTTGATTGTCTTTCAATATGTTTTGCAGATAAAATTGGACATCCTGGTGCTCCAGATTCTGGTGTTGATATTAATCTTTCTGTTTCTCCGTCGACAGAATATCCTTGACCACGTTCAGTTAAGGTTGTTTCAAAAGGAGAATCTCCAGATCTGTAAGCAGCTAACTCTTGCCTTGTTTCCATTGCTAAACTACCTTCAAAACCACAAAGAGTATTTTCAGGAGAAGGTGTAAAACCATATCCTTTAAGGATCTCTCTATAACTTCTTTCTAAGAAAGTATGGGTTCCGAGTCTTTTCGTTTGTTTTCTTAAAGATTTAATTATTTTACGTCCAGTTGTTCTTGAACCCATTTGATCTAATAGATACATTTCATTAAAAAGAAAACTTAATTTAACATTTTCATGACCTAATGTTTTTAGATAGTTTATTAAAACAATTCCTTCTTCAAGTGCTATTTGATCTTCATTAGTAGGATAATTATTTGCAGCATCTATATGACCACAATCAATTATAATTGGTTTTCCATCATTTGGTATTGAATCTGCTAATTGTTTTAGTTTAGGATTTATCATCATCTCTAAAAAAGGTTGTTGATTATAAAAGTCAGGTTGTGCAAAAACTTCTTTTGCTCTTTCTATTACTGCATCTTGTGTTTCTTCTGTATCAATAATTCTTTCTAATCCTCTTTCAATTCCCCAAACTTGATTAGGATAAACATTTAGTCCTACAACACCATATTCTTCTGCTGCAGCAATCTTATCTAAGAATTTTGGTCTTCCATCACCCCAAACAGCTTCTGTTGGAATAAAGATTGGAAATCCTACTTTATCTCCTGATAAATCAGGCAAAGGACCTTGTGTACTAATTACTAATGCATCTGGCCCAGTTTTTACAATTGCATCCAAAACATATTTTTCTGCAAATGGACCCATTCTTAAATGTTCTATGGAAACATTTTTCTCAACTAATGCATTTCTATGTCCAACAGGTTCAGATGTCATCTCTGTTCTCCTCCACTAATTTTTTAACAGCGAATTCCATAACATGAGATTTATTCTTGAAAATACCTTTTCTAACTAATGCTCTCATTGCGAAGATTGTTTCTGCGTCCAAGGCTACGCTAGTTTTATGCTTCATTATATACTCAAAATTACCCCACCTATATAAGCCTTTCGGTTATTCACTACTATCTAGTACTTAATATATAAGGAGAATATATAAAAACAAGTACATAAGCAAACATTATGGAGTTGATTATATATTAGGATACCTAAGAAATATGGAAAATACAAAATAGAACCTTGTCCTTTTTGTAGTAAACAAGCTACAATAAGAAATAAACAAGGTATTCCTGTTTGTATTGATCATAAAGATAGTAAATTAGATAATTTGAAGTGTGCATGTGGTAATTATGTAGATGTAATGCATGGGAAATATGGTGTTTTCTTTAATTGTATAAATTGCGGTAATATGAATTTGAAGAAAGTTCTCGAGATAAATAAGAACTAAGAGAAATCTTTATTAATTACATTTCAATACCTTAGAAAATTGGGGGTCAAAAGATGAGTATAAAAGGTAAAAAAGATTTTCTTCAAAGTGAATTAGAGAAATTAGTAGAAGCAGGTGGACATAATGTTCAAGTTAGTGTTGAAGAAAAAAGTAGAGGATATACTATTACATATCAAAGAGGTGTTGACGCTGATGTTATTGACAGAATGAAAGCAGTACCTGATGATGATAAACCGGCTAACTGGAAAGTTGATGGATATTTTGATAACTTAGAAGCATATAGGCATGATGTAACTGTTTCTGTTAAAGGAGATAGTATAAAAATTGAATCGCGAGATCCTTATTCTCGAGTTAATGAATTTGGTTTTGATGTTGGACAATTTCAAGATATGGAACGTTTTAGTGCAGGATGTACTTTTGATGCTACTGGTGGTCAAGTAAGTGTTGGTCGACCTCACTCAGGAGAAATTGATAAAAAGTTTGCAGAAGAAGTTTATACAATGATTGAAAGAACTTATAATGCTGCCTCACTCATACCATTATTAGAAACCGAATTACAAGAACTTGAATAATTACTTAACTAAAACACCATTCACACAACCATCTTGTGCTGGTCTTGAGGTTACTTTTGCTTTGCCTTTTTCTGTTTCGACAATAGAACCTTTTGTTATAATATTTCTTCTAACATAGAATCTGTTTGCTGCGTTATCTACAACATTTGTAATCTTGACTTTTGTGGATTTTTTAGTCTTTGGATCAACTATATTGATAATATCCATTGTTAAGACTTTTTTCTTAAGATTTCCGCCTAATCCTCTTGTAGTTTTGAGTTTCTTAGGTCCAACTCTAGGCATTCCTGGTTGGTCTCCTAACTCATATTGCTTTTTCTTTCTATCAGGTTTATGGTATCTACCACCTGATGCTTTTCTTCTTGGTCTTCTTTGTGAAATAGGCATAAAACAGCTGAAACTTGGGTTGATTTATAAATGTTACGTATGAAATACAAAAGTTTTAAAATCTTGGAGATATTTGTGCTTATATGGATAAGATAATAATTCTGGATTTTGGAGGGCAATATGCTCATTTAATTGCTAGGAGAATAAGACAATTAGGTGTATATTCTGAAATATTGCCAAATGATGCAGATATTAACAAAATAAAGCAAGCAAAAGGTATTATTTTCTCAGGTGGACCAACTTCTGTAAATAGTAAGAATGCTCCAAGACCTAATAAAGAAGTCTTTAATTTAGGAATTCCAATATTAGGTATTTGTTATGGACATCAATTGATTGCAGATGAATTAGGTGGAATTGTTAAAGGAGATATAAAAGAATATGGCTTTGCTACTTTACAACCAAAAGAATCAAAATTATTTCATGGTTTTCATGGAGAACAACAAATTTGGATGAGTCATGGTGATACTGTTGAGAAATTACCAGAAGGCTTTGAAGGGATTGGAAGTACTGAAGAATGTGAAGCAGCTGCTTTTGAAAATAAAGAGAAAAAGATTTATGGATTACAATTTCATCCAGAGGTTACACATACACCACATGGTATGAAAATTCTTGAGAATTTTGTTGAGATTACTAAAGCAAAAAAAGAATGGGATATGAAAAACTTTATTGAAACAAAAATAAATGAAATTAAAGATTTTGTAAAAGATAAGAAAGTATTTTTGTTAGTTTCTGGTGGAGTTGATTCAACTGTTTGTTTTGCATTATTAGAAAAAGCACTTGGTAGTGATAGAGTTTATGGATTAAATGTTGATAATGGTTTAATGAGAAAAAATGAAGCAGAATCAATTAAGAAGAAATTAGAAGAACATCATTTCAAAAACTTTCATGTTGTTGATGCTTCTGAAGAATTCTTAGAAGCATTAAAAGGAGTTTATGAACCAGAAGAAAAAAGGAAAATTATTGGTGAAATGTTTATTAAAGTTCAAGAGAGTGAGTTGGAAAAGTTAGATTTGAATCCAGAAGAATGGATTGTTGGTCAAGGAACTATTTATCCAGATACAATTGAAACTGGTGGAACTAAGAATGCTGATTTAATTAAAACACACCATAATAGAGTTAAATTAGTACAAGATTTAATTGACCAAGGCAAAGTTATTGAACCAATAAAAGAATTATACAAAGATGAAGTTAGAGAATTGGGTGAGAAATTAGGATTACCTAAAAAATTAGTTTGGAGACACCCATTTCCAGGTCCTGGATTAGGAGTTAGGTGTTTGTGTGCTTCAAAAGCAGATCATATTGAAAAAGAACATCTTGTTGAGAAGAAAATTGAAGGTATGGTTGTAGAATTAGGTTTAGCTGCGAGGATATTACCTATTAAATCTGTAGGTGTACAAGGAGATGAAAGAACCTATAGGCATCCTGTTGTTTTAATGGAAGAAACTTCATGGGATGTGTTGGGTGATTTAGCTCCTAAGATAACTAATAAAGTTCATGAGATAAATAGAGTTTTATATTTAGTTTCTGAGAAATTAGAAGATATTGAAGTACAAGATTGTTATATTACAAAAGAAAGATTAGATAAACTTCGTGAAGCAGATGATATTGCAATGAATGCATTAAGACATCATGGTTTATATGATGAAATTTGGCAAATGCCAACTGTTTTAATTCCTGTTGGTAAAAAAGAATCAATTGTTTTAAGACCAGTATTATCTAAAGAAGCAATGACAGCAGAATTCGCAAGAATTGAGATGAAAATTGTAAAAGAAATTGCTAATGAAATAATGAAATTAGGTTTTGATCAAGTATTTTACGATATTACAAATAAGCCACCAGGAACAATTGAGTGGGAGTAAATTATTTAAACTAAAATATTCATAGCATCTTGAAAGAGAGGTTGAACTTATGAAATGTCCAAAGTGTAATACAAAGATGATTAATGTTGATGCACTTGATATTTGTCCAGAGTGTTATCATATTGATATTGATGATAAAAGATGGAAAGGTAAGACTTCTAAATGTCCTAAATGTAAATCAAAAGTAAAACTATTTGAAACTCCAACAAAAGGTCATGTTTTTCATTGTAGTGAGTGTGATACTGTTGGAAATGTTTTCCATCACAAAGATTTAGAAAAGAAAAAGTATAGAATTGAGAAAGAATCACAAATGGGACAAAAGTTATCTTGGTTATTAGAAGTTCCTTGTCCTTATTGGCCAAGAAAACAAGAAGTTATGAAAACTATTTGTCCAAAATGTACATTGAAAGGTGTTTGCGATGAACACACAGAAGCAATATGGGAATTCTGTAAGCATAAAGATTTTGATATCTATATTTCTGCAGACTTTATTGAGATTGTTCATAAATAGAAAAGGCGCCACGACCCGGATTTGAACCGGGATATCCCGAAGGAAAATGGCTCTCAAGGCCATCGGAGTACCAGATTGTCCCATCGTGGCATAATTAGTGAATGAGAAATTGATGATATTTAAAACTATTTCTTCTTAGATAGTTTTTTTGGTGTTAATTTGGGAATTCCATCAACAACTGGATAAGAAACATTGCATTTCTCACATATAAGTTCATCGTCTTTTTTACCTGGTTTAAAGATTAGATCTCCTTTGCATTTAGGGCAAGCTAAAATCCTTAATAATCGTTCATCCAATATACCTATTTTAATCACCTATGAGAATTAGAAACAAAGAAATATATAACATTTACTGAACTATTTATTCTTTCTTCTACGTTTTTCCTTTTTCATACGTTTTCTTTGCCATTTCCAGCGCATTTGGCCTTTTTTCTTCCATCTTCTTGAACTTCTTTTCATTTTCTTCTCCTTAAATATAAGTGCCCCGAGCGGGATTCGAACCCACGTCCCAGGCTCGAAAAGCCTGAATGATTGGCCGGGCTACACCATCGGGGCATCTAAACCTATTGAATCTTGAGGTCCTTTTTAAAGCTTTCTTAAAAATATAGGTAAAATGTAAGTATAAAAGCGAATGCGCCGATCGGGAATCGAACCCGAGCCTAAGCGTTGGCAACGCCCAATTGTACCATTCAACCACCGGCGCAATAAAATATAAAGAAAATGCCGACTTCATCGACATTTACAGACATTTAAAAGCATAAAATCCCGACTTCATCGGGATTTAATGTTTATTAAATGGGCCCACCCGGACTTTCGTGATCCTAAGATCATCTCGAACCGGGGATCAACGCCTTTCAGAAGCCAAGAGAAACCTCAAAGCTTTGTAAGGGCGCTGTCATAGCCACTAGACCACAGGCCCGCAAATAGTGCTCTGGACAAGGGTGTGTTTTAAATAGTTTTCTGTTAAATTAATGGAGAAGTAGCAAAAATATTTATAAACCTCCTTTAAATCTTTAAGTATAGATGGGCCTGTAGCTTAGTCTGGTTGGAGCGCTAGTCTTATATGGCTGTGTTCTGTTCAAGAACTGGCTCTGAGTGAGCTAGTGGCCGTGAGTGATACAATCATAAAGTATCCACGAATTCAAATCTCGCCAGGCCCATCATTCTTTTTTTATATTTAATATTGCTAAATCCTATTTTTCTAATTACTTTATTTATTCTTTTATATCCTCGTATCATTATCTTATTTATAATATAATATTTTTTGGTTCTTTTATCGAACCTTCTAATATCTAAACTTAGACTAAAAGGTATATTTAATCTTGAAAACAATTCAGAAACAGAAATAATTAGATCCTTACTTATGGATGTACCTTCAAGAGAAGGATAAATCTTTCCATATTGGTTTCTAAGAATAAGGCCAAAATCTGTATCAATAAGTCCTCTTAGAAAGGATGCTATTATTTTCTCGTCTGTACTTTCTTTTATTATTTTAGGAACATCAATAAATCTCTTTTTTCCTATTGGAAGACCAAGAACTCTTGAATAAAATGTAGCTAGAGCTAAAGAATGAAAAGTAAATCTTAATTCATTTCCGTACATGTATTTTCTAATTTTACTTAGATCGTATAATTTTTTCTTTAGTTTAATTATATGCTCAATGTATTCTTTTTCCTTAACATTCCCAGAATAAAGAAACCCATAATGTAAATTTCCTGAATTATATTTATACAATGATCCATCACCTACATGAATTCCTATATCTTCTGCTAATTCATTAGTTAATTTAGTTGGTATTTTTATTCCTTTTATTCTATCTTTTCTACTAAATTGAACTTTATCTAATTCTTTTTGAGAAAATTCCATTTAAATCACCAATTTTTCCCTCTATGAAACTGTATAAATGATTTAGTATATAAGCTTCACAGCCAAGTGCCACTGGAAACTTGGCTTCTTTAGAAGGTCTCTAAGCTTATAATTCTAGTGTTTCAACCACACGACAAATAGCTGTCCAGTGGACAAATAAATCATAATTTGATAGTTGAAATATTCTAAAAATGAGTTAAATGGAATGTCAAAAAGCACCAAATCCACAGATACCTTTATATACCAATAAATATTCATTCTCTTTTATGCAAGATGAAATATTTGATGCATTGTTTAAGGATGATGATGTTACTTGGCAGAGTATGATCCATGATGCTGTTAAAAGCGAGCAAATGGATCCTTGGGATATTGAGATATCTGCACTAGCTGAAAGATTCCTTGCAATGATTAGACAATTAAAAGAGATGGATTTTAGAATCTCTGGAAAAATTATCTTAGCAGCAGCTATTTTACTTAGAATTAAATCACATAGATTAGTTAGTGAAGATTTGGGTGAGTTAGATAGATTATTAGCAATGAGTGAAGAGACTGAAGATGATTTTTATGATGAATTAGAAGCAGGAGATTATGATGAGCGTAAAAAATATCCAGGTCCAAAAGATTTTAGATTAACTCCAAAAACTCCGCAACCTAGAAAAAGAAAGGTTTCTGTTTATGATTTAGTTGAAGCATTGCAAAAAGCACTTGATGTTAAGAAAAGAAGACAAGGTAGAGAAAGATATGTTGTTGAGATGGAAATTCCTGAGAAAGGTGTTGATATTTCTGTACTTATTGATAAAGTGTATGCACAAGTTGTTCAATATTATGTAGATAAAAAAGATGGAAAAATGACTTTTTCATCATTATTAACTTCTGATACAAAAGATGAAAAGATTCATACTTTTGTTCCTTTATTGCATTTGAGTAACCAAGGAACTGTTGGTTTAGATCAAACACAACACTTAGGAGAGATTGATATTCAATTGTTGAAGAAAAGGGAAGAGCAAGAAAAAGAAGACAGTGATGATGGAGATGCTGAGATTGGTGAGGAAGAAGTTGTTGGTGAAGTAGACAACACTAATAAAGTAGAAGAGAATTCTGAGGATAATTAAAATGACACATGTTAAGAAATTAAATATAAATGGTAATCCAAATGTTGGTTTGTATGGTTATTGTAATGATGAATATTGTTTATTAGGTAAAGAAGTAGATAAAAAAGTAGCAGAAGAGATTGAGAAAATATTGAAAGTTCCTGTTCATAGAATAACTATTTCTGGAACATCATTAATTGGTGTATTAGTTAATGGAAATAGTAATAAATTATTATTACCAGAGATTGTTAGAAAAGATGAATTAAAAGCATTAGATAAGATTGGAATAAATTATGAAGTTATTAAAACAAAATTAACTGCATTTGGTAATAATATTCTTTGTAATGATCATGGTGCATTAGTTAATCCTGATTTTAGTGCTGTTGTAAAAAAACAAATAAGACAAGCATTGAATGTTAAATTACATCCAGGTACAATTGCAGATGTAGAAGTAGTTGGAAGTTGTGTTGCATTTAATTCTAGTAATGCTGTTATTCATGCAGGTGCTACTGATAAAGATATTGGTGAAGTTGAAGGTTTGCTTGGTGTAGAATGTGTTAAAACAACTGCAAACTTCGGAAGCCCTTATTTAAGAAGTGCAATTCTTGCAAATAGTAATGGATTTATTGTTGGAGATGCTTCTACAGGTGTAGAGATGGCTAATATTGATGAAGGATTGGGGTTTTTGTAAGTCAACTAACATAAAGTTTATATACAAAACAATCCAAAAACACTATATGATTCATAGAAAAAGAGGTCAATTTTCTTTGGAATTCTTAGTAACTGTAGCTATTGGGATGACTTTCTTGTTGGTTTTTGTTGGAGTGTTTTTCTATCAAACAAAACAAACACAAGAAGATAGAGATATTGCCCTAATAAATGAAATAGGTGAAGACATTACCCAAGGTGCTGAAACTATTTACTATGCTGGTGATTATTCGCAAAAAACACTAACACATAATCTCCCTGATATGATTTATAATGTATCTATGCAAGGAAGAGAATTAGTATTTTATATAACACTAAAAGGAAGGCAAAGTGAAATGGTCTATTACTCTGATGTTCCTGTAGAAGGATTTTTTAATATTACAGATGGTTATAATGCACAAGATATTTCACATATTTATATTTTCAAAGGTGGAAATGGTACTGTAATTTGCACAAATTTAGGATGTGAATAAAGAATGGATGCAATAATATTTATTTTATGTATGGTTATGTTGATTATAAGTAGTATTACTGATATTAAAACAAGAGAAGTTCCTGATTTTATGAATTTTATATTTATTTCATTGGGTTTAGGATATCATTTATTTGAAAGTTTGATTTATTGGACATGGTTACCAATAACAGAGAGTGTTTTAGGATTATTAGTTTTTTTAGGTTTAGCTTATGCAATGTTTTATACAGGTCAATGGGGTGGAGGAGATAGTAAATTATTGATGGGTTTTGGAGCTGTGTTAGGAATACCACTTGCAATTCCTATTACAGATACATTTTCATATTGGTTAACTAATCCACCATTTATTTTTGTGTTTGTTATAATGACTTTCTTAGTTGGAGCAATTTATGGTTTAGTTTGGGTTTTATTTCATATTATTAAAAAGAAAAAGAAGACTTTTAAGAGAATGGGTGAATTATTAAAAGAAAAGCAGTCAGTTTTTGCAAAGAAGATTGTTTTAGTTATTTCAATAATTTTACTTATTGGAATTATAGTTTTTCCAGCTTTTCAATTGAAAGTATTTTTTGCATTATGTGCTTTATTAATATGGAGTTCTCTTTATTTGAGTATTTTAATAAAAGCAGTAGAAGAAATTTGTATGACTAAGAAAATAC
>CAZKVI010000031.1:0-14311 GCA_964556185.1 uncultured Methanosarcinales archaeon | reverse complement strand
TTTTTGCATTATATTTAATCATCTCTCTTCCTCCTTGAGGATTCCAAAGAGATTTCCCAACCATAAAGAAATGCTTTGTCTTAGCTTCGTTTTTCGGATTTAATTTTTCTTTTTCTTCATCAATCTTATCTGCTAAATCACTAATTTGGATATGTAATAAATCAAGTTTATCATTAATTTCTTGTATAATTACTACATTATCTACTGGTTCTTTGTTATACCATCTTAATTGTTTAGTATAATCATGAACTTCTTTGTATTTCTCATCAATTTCATCTTTGTAACCATTGATTAAATTTATTATATCTACATAATCTTCTCCAAGTAAGTCACTTGGTTCCCATTCAGTGCATTCATCATCATCATTTATTATACACATATAATCATCTTCAGTAGATATTGTAATCCATCCACCTAAAGGATAAGCCCCTAAGTTTTCTAAATCTAATGCAATTTCAAATTCAGTATTTTGATAAATTTCACTTGGAGGAGAACTTTCAAAAAAATCATATTCTAATCCAACACTACCAACATAAAAATCCTCACTAGTTACAAACGGATTCTCATCTTTATTAGTACAAGATGATATAAATAAAACTAACAAAATCAACATGAATATTCCAACTATTTTTGTTTGTTTCATATTAGTGTCTCACAATATTCATAATATGCCATTGCTTTAACAGGATGTTCTCTTATTTCTTTTATTTTTGCTTCAACTTCTGCTGCAGTCAAACCAGGGAATGCACCACTTACAAAATCACTATCAACCATATGAGCAACATGGTTCCAATCAGGATCATCATCACTAAATTCTACCATAGCTAAAGATAAAAGAGATGAAGTATGACCTCTTCCTAAATTATAAGCTGAAAAAGCTAACTCTTCCCAATGTTTTTGTCCAGCAGTGTCCTTAAAAGCAGTTTGCTCAGCTTTCAAATATTTAGCAGCAGCAGGTATTGCTTTAAGAGGATCACATCTATGATCAAAACCACCATTAGCTACATCACAATAATCTTTTGTAACTGTACCAGTTCCATCAATTTCTTGAGCATTACATAAAACAGGATCAGTTGTTGATGCAGTCTTTGGCATAAATTGTGCAATTCCTTTTGCTCCTGCCCATGATTCTGCACACTCTTCACCACATGATTCTGTTGCAAGTATTGCCATAATATAACAAACATCTATGTCATATGCACTCTCTGCAGCAGCAAGAGCAGTAGCTTGTGGAGCTAAATTACTTATACATTCTTTACTTATCTCAACTTCTATTTCTTCTACATCATCATCGTCATCATCACCCCATGGCGGCCACCATCCTCCGCCTCCACCACTAGCAGAAACAGGGGTTTCTGCCCTGCCTTTTAATTGTGCAGCTAAATCATAATCAAATTGGAATGAAGTATAATCTAATCCAACTAATTCTTGTCCTCTTTCTTTATTCCTTAATACAATTCCAAAAACACCAGGTGTGTCATCGTCTTCAACATTAGAATCAACACATGTAACATCCATTGGCCATGGTGCAGCATAAAATTCTACTTTTTCTTCGTCATTATCATTATAAGAAAAGACTAACATTTGTTTTCTTCCTAAAGGATTCCATCCTTGTGTTCTTTGTATTCCTAAGAAAGTTCCCCATTCATCAACATATTGAACATAAATATAATCATCAATCAATGCAGTTGGTTCTCTTAAATCAGTATCTTCTATTTCAAATATTGTTAAGCTATTTATTACAAGATTATCTAATATACCGTATTCTACTTGAGTTACTTCTCCTGATCCATCAAGACTAAATTTATATCTTACAAAAGGCAGATAATTTCCTTCTAAATAATCATTTGAAATAAAAAGCCATTTATTTGCTACAATCTCTTCTTTTTTATAACTCTCTTCAAAAAGAGTAATTGGATCAGCAGTAGCATTAGGATAATAATAACCTGCAAATGAATAAATCATTTCAGTTCCACCGGTTGGGACATATGCTTCAAAAACAAGAGAGAACATTGTTCCTGCTGTAGCATCTAATATATAATCATCATATGCAGAAATTCCAGGAACTCCTGATAATACAAGTGTTCCATGTTTAAATATAGATGTAGTTGTTTCACTCTTCATCTCACCACATGATTCAATTAATTTTAAGTCATTACATTCATCTATTGAACTATTAACTAATCTGACTAGAACTTCAACTTTTGCAAACTCTGTATCATCACTACATTCATATTTCTTCTTTGTAGCACAGTTTGTCGACGGAGCAACAGCATCTAAGCCACCCAAATATTCTGCTACAAGATCATTGTTTGTTAAACCATGTCCAGGAATTGCTTTTATCAATTGCAATCTTTTTGTTCCTAATTGTATACTTGTTGGAGCATAATAAAGATCTCCAACAGTTGTTGGTATTGTAGCAGCAGCAGCTTCTGCTTCTTCATCTGTTAACATCATTAATCCTTTGCTTATTCCTTTTGGTAAATCTGTTCTTAATTCACTCGGGTTATTATTTGAAACAGAAGAAATAATTCCCATAACTACACAAGGATCTACATTATAAGAAGTAGTGTAGTCTCTTAATGGATAGGGTTCATTATAATAATATTCTCTAAATATATCACTTATTCTTTCTTCTTCATTTAGATATACCATTGTAGTTTCTGCAGGCAAACCACCTTCTGGTTCAACTAATTTAATTATTGAAGATTCAGTTACAGAATAAGTATATCTTGCTCTAGCTCTAAAATAATGAGCATTTATTGGAACTCCTCCAAGAACTTTTTGAAAATCATTTATTTTAACTCTACAACTTAATGATATAAAATCTTCAATATCCTTATAAAAATGAGGATTATGATTTACATCAAGTTGATAAGCATTATAGCCTTCAAACTCTTCATTACATGATTCTGTTATGCATGCATCTACATCTGTTTCATCTTTACAATCATTATAAACTCTAGATTTATGATCCTTATGACTCTGTACACAATCTATAATCTCAAACTCAACAAACTTTGCATTACATGTATCTGAATCAAGTTCCATTGAATTAGGCATTGAAATAATTAATTCTTTAATTTCCTCAATCTTACCTCTCCAATTAGTATTACTATCTAAAGTTATACCAAGTCTAGGATTAACAGGATATGTTTCACTAATTCCAATCAATGGTTGTTCTGGTCCAATTCCTAGTCTTACTGGTCCTTGTGTATGTCTAGCTTGCGGATTCTTATCAGTAATCTCATATTGATCTAATAAATCAATACCTTCTCTTGTTGCAGAAGCCAAATTCTCTCTATCTGTAAAATATCTTTTAAGATAACCAATTGTTTCAAAATTAAATTCAACTTTAAATATAACTCTAGTTGTACCTAAATCCAATCTTTTGTCTTGCGGATCAATAGTGCAATCAATTTCTTCTTCTTGTAAATCAAAAATAGTAAAAGCTGTTGGAGGATAAACATCTCCTTCCATATCTACATCTTCATCATCTTCTGCATAACAAGCAAGATTAATATTAACTTCATCATCCAATGTTCTTGTTTTAACTTTTCCATAGACAACTATATCTTCATCATATGCAAATTCTCCTTGAGCAGGTGTTAAATCTTCTAAATATACTCCTAATTTCTCACCTTCATTCTCCTCGACAACACCAACATAATACGCATCTGTGAAAACTGCCCTTTGATTTACAATCATGTTATCTATTCCATGAATAAAACCTTCCCAAGCACCACTAAATAATTCTGTAAATCCTTCATAAGAACTCTTAACAGTATCTACTGCTGCTTGTCTTTGATTAAATAAAGTCATTCCTGTTTGCATTCCTTCAAAATACCCAAGATAAGTCATTATAAAATTAATAAAAACAAAAACCCAAAAAAGAACTACAAATATTCTTAATAAAAGAAAAAATCCTCCTCTATCTCTTGTTAAGTACAATGCAAAATAAAACCAACCCATAAGTGCCCAGCTATAAGTTAAATACCATTGACCAACATGAATTGGACCAATCATTAATGTTCTTAAAAAATAAGAATAACTAAACACCATTGGCAATACAACTTCAACAAATAAAACCACACCAAGTAACATAAGTACAGTTCTATTCATTGCTTGCCCACGCATTAATGAAAAGAATGCAATCACTGCAATTATATTCAAAACAATTCTAAAATACAAACTCTCTGGCCACATAAATATAAATGCAGTATAGATCAAACTCCCTAGAAAGACATAAAATCCTAGATTACGAGCTCCTCTTCCAGCCCCAAGTACCTGGCCTTTTTTATTCCAAAACAATATTTATACCCCTTTTCTTTCTCACATAATACAGCTTACGCTATCATACTCTAATTTCTGGAGAAACTTATATATAATAGTTTTGTACTCCTATATACTAACTAATCAGCTAAGAACTTCTACATCTAATGATATTATATCTAATGTAGTTCTATCAGGCTCCACTTTTACTGCATTTGAGCCATCTTCTACATAATCTGAGATATCTTTTTCCCAATATTCTCCATATGTGTCAAAGTAGAATTTGTGGCCATTTACATATACATGACCTGATTTTCTATCTCCATCATCTAAAAAGCTCATCTCTAATACAACCATATATCCAGGCCTTATTCTTACAATTTCAATAAATGAATCACTTCCAGTACTTGGGCAGAAATCATTATATGAAGAAGTATCACTAATATATCCAGTTGGACAATCATCACATTCTTCTGGGCTCAATGCTTGTTCACAAACATCTTGAATACCATATACAGGAACTACATCACACCAGAAATTGTTTACATCTTCTGCATAACAGCAATCCTTATCATAATATTTATCACACCCTGAAGGACAAACATCATCATAATCATCTCCACACATTTCTTCACATTCTTCAGGAGCTTGTCCATCATCATCTTCATATCCAGAAGGACAATCAACACATTTAGCACTATCAATTACAGCTGCACACCTATCGTCTTCATCTTCTGGCATTACATCACACCAATAATTACCTCTTCCTGCAAAGCAACAATCAATATCGTAATCTTCATCACATCCTACTGGACATGTTCCATCTACATCCCCACATGCAGGTTCATAATAAAAGATATCATGTTGATATTCTTCACTAAAATAAAATAATGCTTCTGGTAAATCAAAATAATAAACAGGGAATACTTGTGGTTCCATATCTGTTTTAACCATAATTTGATAGATTAAATAAGTTCCTCGTGCTGTTTTAAAAATAATATTATTGTCTCCTGCAGTCAATATTGAAGGAGAAAACTCAATATAATTTACAACACCACAATCTGGAATACTTGAATAAATCATTTGATTGTTCATGTATATGCTTAATGCACCGACTTCAACAGGTTGACAATCTGGGAAAAATCTCAAACTTGCTCCTTCCATATTAAATTTCTCTGAATCAGTTATACTAAATGTATTTCTTGCTAATTGATCACTCACGTCGGTGATATCTGCACTAATTTGTATATTTCTTAATTCATATTCATTTGTTGTCCAGAATTTCCATCCAACATCACTAACTTCAAAACTTAATACATTGTAGGCTTGTAAATTTCTTTTACTTAAATCAATTGGCTGCATTAATGTTTCAACATAACTATCATAGATTAGCTCATTGTTTAGATATACTTGTAATCTTCCAGCAGCTTTTTGCACATTAAATGACAATAAAACATTCTCTGTGTTTTCTAAATCACCAATAGTAAATTCAACATCTCTAAATAATTGATCAAAAATACCATTTTTAACATATAATGCATCTTCTTGTAGTAAAAAGCCTGCTTGAGTAACTGTATACAAATTCACAGCAGAAATTAAATGCTCAAACTCATCTTCTTTTAGATAATCAATTCTTCCAGGGCTTGTACTTAACGCACTCTCATTAAAATCATATAATTCATAGATAGAACCACCATCATAATTTCCATTTAACCCAACATATTGATCTCCCAATAGTTCGCTTCTTTCAGCAGGAGGTAAGAATAATAGATATAACACTATCAAACCAGCAATTAATATCACCAATGTAGCAGCACTACCTGCACCATATTGAGCTTTTTTCAACAAATCACCCTCCTTTGGATATTTCTTAAGGTTTTTCCTATATAAATGTTTTTCTTTATTGCATCAAGAGTTACCATCAATTCGCGAGGCTCTATCGATTTATACTTAAACAAGCGGAAGGGGATGCTCCCTACGGGAGGGACCCGCTCTACGATACACACATCAAGAGCCGAGCCGATGGTAACTCTGTTTACATAACTATATATACTACATCAATTTCTGCAATATCATGAAAATCATACACAAAGACCTAAAAAAAGGCCAAGTTAAGGTTGCAATAGAGAATTTTGATGATTTATGGTACTTGAGTGCAATAATCGAAGATGGAGATATACTTAGAGGCAAAACTCAAAGAAAAATCAAAATAGGCGATGGTGATAATGCAAAAACAGTCCAAAAAACAATCATGCTTTCTATCAAAATTGAAAAAGTTGAATTTCATAAATACTCAAACATTTTGCGAGCTTCTGGAAAAATATTCGAAGGAACAGATGACATTGCAAAAGGATCTTACCACACTTTAAATCTAGAACCAAATGTTACAGTAAGTTTACAAAAACAGAAATTCTTAGGTTTTCAAATTGAAAAATTAAAAGAAGCAACAAAAAAGAAATCAAAAATAATGATTTGTGTTTTAGATCGCGAACAAGCAACTTTTGCAGCAATGAAACAATATGGTTATGAAATTTTATCAGAACTAAAAGGTGTTGTACAAAAAAAAGATAGTCCTGAAGTTATTAAAAAAAGTTCTTTTTATCAAGACATTAGAAAACTTATTGAAGAATATGATTCTCGTCATGGATTTGATAAAATTATTGTCGCAAGTATTGCATTTTGGAAAGATTATTTGTATGAAGAATTAAAGAAAAGTGATGTTTCTAAAAAAATATTATTAGCAACTTGTAGTGCCACTGGAAAAAACGCAATTGATGAAGTTCTAAAAAGACCAGAAGTAAAACAAGCACTAAAAGACGATAGAATAATCAAAGAAATAAACAAAGTCGAAGAAATATTCGCAGAAATTTCCAAAGAAGGAAATGTCGCTTACGGAATCAAAGAAGTCAAAGCAGCAGCAGATGTCGGCGCAGTTAATTCTTTACTTGTAACTGACTCATTAATCCACGAATACAGAGAAAAAGAAATCTTCTACAGATTGGACAAAGTCATGAAAACAGTCGACTCAGCCCAAGGCGAAATCACAATTGTTTCTAGCGACCACGACGGCGGTCAGAAACTGGATGGTTTGGGGGGGATTGCTGCTTTGTTAAGGTATAAAATAAATTAAGATAATCAACCCAATGTTTGTTGTGCTGCTTCAATCATTTGCGGTAATTGATCTGGATTGACCATTCCATCTCTTGCTGCAACATAAAATGATGTTGATGGATCTCCAAGAGTTGTTTGTCCTTTTCCAAGATATATATCTAGAATTTCTGTACCTTGTTGTTCTCCTTTTCCTCTTACAGGTTTTGGCCAAGCTTTCCTTCTGTAACACGTAAAGATGGTTCGTCCTCATCTGTTATTGGAGTAATCCCAGGTTTTTGGTATGCTGCACCCCTGTATACACTATAAAGAGTAAAGGCAACAGTAGCCACATCTCGCGGTTCTTGAAATGTAATTTCTAATTTTTCACCAATATCTGTCATAATAACACCCAATTATATATGTATTTTTGAATAAAAATAAAGAATACAACCTATATATTTAAGCCTTTCTACGAATAATCGCTTATCCTACACCTACCCACAACCCTATACTACCGCAAGCTTTATATATACCACCTATTTACCACCAAATATGGATATACGAAACGTACAAAAGACTGGAAACATGCATTATGTATATATGCCAACAGCTTGGTGTAAAAAGAATAAGATAGCTGCAGATTCCAAAGTGGCTATTGAAATGAACAATGATGGTTCTCTAACAATCCATCCACAACTTGTGGAAAAGAAGTCAAAAGAACTAAAACTAACAATCAATGAAGATGATCACAGTATCATCCAGAAATTAATTATTGCTGCTTACATAAATCCAGCTTCTTCATTCAAAATTAACTTAGAAAAAAAGCTAGATTTCTCAAACCTACTCCAACAAAGAAAACTTATCAGCCTTGAATTAGTTGAACTTGGAAAAAACTCAATCACTTGTGATAGTTCTATTCAAGTTAGCGATGCATCTTCATTATTAAATACTATGATTAGGAAAATTAGAAACATGTTAATTGTTATGTTAAAAAACTACAACAAAGAACTTCTCGAGAGGTATGAAGAAGAAATTGACAGATCTCAACTACTAATTGAGAAATCTGTTATTGATTCATTAACTTTCACAAGAACTTCAAAATTAAAATCTATTGACTTATATTACATCTCAAATATTTCAAAAGACTTAGAAAAAATGGTTGATAGATTAATCAATATTGACAAAAAAGAAACAAAATTCTTACAAGAAGTCTTAGATGTTATGGATCTTCTTAAAAAAATCTTAATGAATGCATTAGATGAGAAAAACCCAAGCTTAGATTACAAGACTGCTATTGATTTTATCAAAAAAGTAGAAGCAATGAAAGAAGTTAAAATCACTAATCTTCAAACCAATGAAGAAATGCGTTTAAAACAATACTTAGTTGCTGTTTCTGAAACATTAATTGATTGGGCAATCACAAAGAGAGTGGAAGAGTAATTCATTACTTTCTAGGCATTTAACCTAAAATCTATTTAGTTTTATCTATAACATATACTTAATCTTTATAAATAGGTAGCAGGTTTTCTCTTTTTAGTTAGTACGTGCTATATAATACATATCAAAAATACACAGAGGGGATCTTTTTGGATAAAACATTGGAAGAAATCAGGGTAGCAGAAGAGAAAGCTAATAATAAGCTTACTGAAGCTGAAGAAAAAGTCATTACAATCACAGAAAAAGCAAAAAAAGAGGCAAATGAGTTCTTTGACAAAAAGAAAGCAGATGTAGACAAAAAAAAGAAAGATGAGATGGATAAAAAAACAAAATCTCTAACTTCTTCAAGAAAAAAGTCTATGGACAAAGCTAAAAAAGATGTCAAAAAACTTGCAGAGGGTGCAAAAAAGAAAAAGCAAAAAGCTGTTTCTTATTTGACTAAGAAGTTTGAAGAGTATGTAACAAAATGTTGAAGACTAAACGAATGTCTAAGATTCAAGTAATTGGACCTAAGAAATACCTAGCTGAAGTTATAGCTAATTTACATGATCTTGGTGCACTACATGTAATTGATCATAAAAAAACAGATGAATTAGACATAGGTGAACCTTTAGATGTTTCTGAAAAAATAAGTGAGATAATTGTTAATGTAAGGTCCTTAATTTCTCAATTTAATCTAAAAGGTACACCAAAAAACAAAACCTTCAACTTAAATGAAATTGAAACACAAATTACAGAACTAACAAACAAACAAGCTCAAACACACGATAAAATCAAAGAAATAGACCTAGAAACAACAAAAAACAATGAACTTCTCAACCAATTAGAATTATTAAACTCTTTATACTTAGATATTGAAACATACAAACCATACAATAATATAACATACTTCTTAGGCCAAATAAAAGAAAGAAATGATATTAAAAAACACCTAAATAGAATAACTCAAGATTACAAACTTCAAGTTTCTGAATATAATGGAAAAACAGTTATTGCACTATTTATACAAAACAAACACTCAGAAAAAATAGAAAAAATCCTAAAAGACTATAGTTTCTCAGAACTCCAAATAGATAAAGTATTAGATCTAGAAGGTCCAGCAATTCATCATATTAACAAAATAAACACAGACTTAGAAAAATTATACAAAGAAAAAGAACACCTACAACACGACCTAGAAAAAGTAGCTAAAAAACATAAACAATTCTTACTTGATGTAGAACATTATTTAGATAAAGAAGCAGAAAAAGCAGAAGCACCATTAAGATTCGCTTCTACAGAACAAGTTTTCTTTGTAACTGGCTTTGTTCCAAAAGACAGATTTGAAAAAACAAAGCATGCCTTAGAACAAGCAACCAAAAAGAAAATGGACTTACAAATTAAAGAAATTGATCATCATGAAAAAGTCCCTATTGAGTTTAATCATACTAAATTAGTACAACCATTCCAATTTTTTATGGAATTATTTTCAATTCCAGGTTATAGAGAAATTGATCCAACAATCTTTTTAATGCTAACATTCCCATTCTTTTTTGGATTAATGTTAGGAGATGTTGGTTATGGTGTTGTATGTTTTATTTTATTTGCAATCTTACGATTCAAATTCCCAAAAGGAAAACAATTATTCAATGCAATGATGTGGTGTGCAATTATAACAATCATGTTTGGTTTTGTATTTGGGGAATACTTCGGTTATGAATATATTAGTGTAGAAACAGGAAATGGTTTTGTTGAATCATTAAATCTTCCCCTTCACGTTGAGGAACTTGTCTTACACGGAACTCCAACAGGAGAATATGTTTACCAATTTCCAAGATTAATGAATAGATTACATGCTGAGATAAATGTACTTGGTAATACATTACCGCTTATACTTGTAATAGGAGGATTATTAGGAGTACTTCATGTTAATATTGGGTTATTTTTAGGATTCATAAATGAATTACATCACTCATTAAAATTAGCCATTCTTGCAAAAGGAGCTTGGTGGATATTACAAGCAGGAGCATTACTTTTAGCTTTATCAGCAGTGAATATTATTTCTCTTCCAATGTGGATTGGAGGTATAATAATTGCTATTTCAGCAGTAATGCTAGTATTTGGAGAAGGCATACAAGGGCTTGTTGAGATTCCAGGCATATTTACAAATATTTTAAGTTATTTTAGGTTAGGTGCAGTTGGTTTAGCCTCTGTTGGTTTAGCAATTGTTGTTAATGAGAGTTTAGCAGGACCATTTTTTGAAAAAGGAGGATGGTTTATTTTACTTGGAATAATAATTTTTATAGCAGGGCATACAATTAACATTGCATTAGGAGTTATTGGCCCATTTTTACATTCAATCAGGTTACATTATGTGGAGTTTTTTGGAAAATTCTACAAAGGCGGAGGAATGAAATACATTCCTTTCGGACAAAAAGAACAATAGGAGGATGAGAACATGGCAGCAGAAGCAGCAGGTTTAGTAGCAATCGGTGCAGGATTAGCATTTGGTTTAAGTGCTATTGCAGCAGGTATTGCAGAAAAACAAATTGGTGCAGCAGCTATTGGAGCAATGGCAGAAAAAGAAGAACTATTTGGTAAAGGATTAATCCTTACAGTTATTCCAGAAACCATTGTTATCTTTGGACTAGTTGTAGCAATCTTATTAATGGGATTAGCAGGATAATTTTCCCTTTTTTGGTGATATATTATGGGATTAGAACAAGTAAAGAGTGAAATACTCAAAGAAGCAGACAAAAAAGCTGCAAAAATAATTGCAGAAGCAGAAAAAGCTAGCAAAAGCTATAAAGCTGAAGCTAAAGAAAAGCTAAAAGACTACGAAAAACAAATTGCAGAAGAGACAAAGAAAGAACTTGAAGCAATGCAGAAAAAAGAAGAAGCTGCACAGAAACTAGAAGCAAAAAAACTTACTTTTGAAGAAAAGAAAAAGGTTTTGCAAGACACAGTAGAAACAACAAGAAAAAAATTAGCAAGACTAGCAACAAAAGACAAAACAAAGCTCCTTAACAAACTTCTTGAAAAAGCAAATGGTCAAATGACAGTTGCACACATTTATTGTAATAAAGATGACTTAAAAATCTTGAAAAGCAAAGGAAATACACAAGAAGCAGACATCTCAGGTGGCTTAATTGTCGAGAACAGAGATAAGACAGTAAGAATTGATTACAGCTTTGACACAATCTTAGATCAGATAAGCGAAAAGCATCTGCAAGAAGTAGCTAATAAACTGTTTTGAAAATGAAAACAAACGAAGGCATGCTTAAATTAGGGGAGTACCCTTACACTTATGTTAGAACTGTCACTATGAAGAGCAAGCTCTACAAAAAAGACGACTATCATAAGTTCTTAAAGATGGAACTCTCTGAAATAACTAAAAACCTTCAAGAATCAGATTACAAAACAGAAATTGATGCTTTAGCACAAGATCTTTCTGGTGTAGAATTAATAGAACACGCACTTAACAATAATCTTGTTAGAAACTTTGCAAAACTTAAGAAAATTTCTCCTGATGAAGTTGATGAATTAGTCAACTCTTATCTAAGAAGAAACGATGCCTACAACATGAAGACAATTTTAAGAGGAAAGTTTGCAAAAATAAGTAACGAAGAGATTAACAGATTATTAATTCCAGTTGGTCTTCATAAACCAGAATTTTGGCAAAAGCTAGTTGAAAAAGAAAGTGTTGAAGAAGTTCTAAAAGCACTTCCACTACACAAACAGAAAAAAGAAACAGCATTAAAGAATTTCAAAGAAAATAATTCTTTATTTTCTGTAGAAAACATGCTTGATGCAGATTATTTCCAATTTATGAAAGAATTCTCACAAAGAATTCCTAAAGAAGGAGAACTTTTCAGAGGACTTCTAGAACACGAAATTGATATAATCAACATAAAAAATCTTTTGAGACTAAAAAAGATGGGTGAAAAAGATATTGAACAATACTTTTTCCTAGGTGGAAAAGTATTTGGAAAAGCAAGATTAACCACAATGGCAAATTCTGACTTTGCTGCAATTGTTGAAACAATCAATAAATCAAGTTATAGAAAAGCATTCCTTGATAATAAAGATGCAATTGCAAAATTAGATATTGGTGCTATTGAAAATGCATTAGATAAATTTTTACTTAAAGAATCAACTTTATTATTACATCAAAATCCATTAACTGTTTCAGTTATCTTAGGGTTCATGTATGCAAAAGAAATAGAAGTCAAAAACCTAAGAATGTTAGTAAAAGGTAAACAACTTGGCTTAGAAGAAGAATTTATAGAACAACAATTGGTGATATAATGTTTCAAATAGTAGCTTTAGGAAAATCAGAATTTTTGCTTGGCTTTAGATTAGCCGGTATTCACACTATTGAAACTTCAGAAGATCCTCGAGAGGATTTTGAAAAAATTATGGAAAACCAAGAAATTGGTGTCATAATCACAGATGAATTAACAATGGAATCACTTCCAGAAAATTTTAGAGAAGATGTTGAAGCAGCTGTAAAACCAGTTACTGTTGTTGTATCTACATCTTCTTCATCTCAAGAAACCTTGAGAAAGAAAATCAAAAAATCTATTGGAGTAGATCTGTGGAAAGATTAAGATCATAATTAGAGAATAAGGTGAGGAAATAATGGCAAGAAGAAAAACAGTCAAAAGAAAAACAAGTTCAAGAAAAAAACCAGTTAGAAGATCAACTAAAAGAAAAGTCAAGAAGACTTCTAGGAAATCAGCTAGAAAAACAACTAAAAAGAACACAAAGAGAACTACAAAAACTCGTGCTACTAAAACAGAAGCAGTTTCTGAAGGAGTATTATACAGAATTGCAGGTCCAGTTGTTGTTGCAAAAGGAATGAAAGCAAGAATGTATGACGTTGTTAGAGTTGGTCATGAAAAACTTATGGGTGAAGTTATTCAATTAGATGGAGAAAAAGTTATTATCCAAGTTTATGAAGATACTTCTGCTATTATGCCAGGGGAACCAGTTATTAATATTGGTAGACCACTCTCTGTTGAACTCGGTCCAGGATTATTAACATCTATTTATGATGGTATTCAAAGACCTCTGCCTGTTTTAGAAAAAGAAATGGGAACATATATTGAAAGAGGAGTTGATGCTCCAGGTCTAGATCAAGATAAAAAATGGACATTTAAGGCAATTGTAAAAAAAGGAGATAAACTAAAACCAGGTGCAATTATTGGAGAAGTTGAAGAAACTCCAGGATTTACTCATAGAATTATGATTCCACCAAATGTTTCTGGAACAATTAAAGAAATTAAATCAGGATCATTTAAAGTTGATGATATCCTTGGAAAATTAGATAGTGGCTATGAATTAAAACTTAAACAATATTGGCCAGTAAGAGTACCAAGAATGGTTAAGAAGAAATTCGCACCAAGTATTCCATTAATTACAGGACAAAGAATTTTCGATGTGTTCTTCCCATTAGCAAAAGGCGGTGTAGCAGCTATTCCAGGTCCATTTGGAGCAGTACAATTACCTCCAGCAGTTGCGTCAGATTGGC
>CAZKVI010000030.1:0-19366 GCA_964556185.1 uncultured Methanosarcinales archaeon | reverse complement strand
GGAGCAGTTCATGGAAAGCAAGCACACAACGAAGAAAGCAACGTAAATATAGATATAATGCTCCAATTCATGTATTAGGAAATTTTATGAATGCACATCTTGTGAAAAACCTAAGAGAAAAATATCAAACAAGGTCTATAAGAATTAGAGTTGGAGACAAAGTTAAAATATTACGTGGACAATTTAAGAAAAAAGAAGGAAAAATATCTAGAGTAGATATAAAAAATAGCAAAGTCTTTGTTGAAGGTATTGAAAGAGGCAAAGGCGATGGTTCAAAATCATTTTATCCAATAAATCCATCAAATGTAATGATCATGGAATTAACAGATGATAAAAAAAGAATGAGAAAATTTCAATCAGAAAAATCTGCTAAACAAACTGAAACAAAAGAGGTTTCCAAAGGAAACCAAGAAGTCGAAGAGACTTCTGTGTCCAAAACTCCTGCAACACAAGAAAAACAAGTTAAGAAAGAAGTTCCAGTAGTTGAACAGAAAAAAGAGAATATTCCTAAAAAAACAGATGTTAAATTAGAAAACAAAAACAAAGGCGAAAAACAATGAAAAGACACCTTAAAAGAATAGCAGCACCAAAATCATGGGCAATTAAGAGGAAAAAAACAAAGTTCCTAATTAGACCAAACCCTTCAGGTCATCCTATTGGTCTTAGTATTCCTTTAAGCATTTTCCTTAAAGATATGACTAAATATGCAAAAACAACAAAAGATGTTAAAAACATTTTAACAAACAAAGAAGTATTTGTCGACGGAAAAAGAAGAAAAGACAGAAAGTTTTCAGTTGGATTCATGGATGTTGTAAAACTTCCTGATGCAAAAGAGAATTATAGAGTATTACTTAACACAAGAGGAAAGCTTTTTGTTCAACAAATTGATGATACTGAAGCCAAAACAAAGCTTTGTAAAATTATTGGCAAATCATTATTGAAAAAAGCAAAAATGCAATTAAACCTAAATGATGGAAAGAACATCATTATCAAAGAAGGTAATTACAAAGTTGGAGACTCAATTGTATTAAATCTTAAAGATTATACAGTAAAAGAACATTTTCCTATTGAAAAAGGAGTAATAGCATTCCTAATTTCAGGGAAAAACATAGGAAAAACAGGTCATATTGAAGAAGTTAAAGAAGAAGGTTATATGTTCAAAGACCAAGATAATAATCAATACCCTGTTATGAAAAGTAGTGTTTTTGTAATAGGAAAAGACAAAGCAGCAATTAAATTAGAAAATTGAAATATATGAGTAATTAAAATGAATAAGATGCAAGAAATCAGGATTGAGAAACTCACCCTTAATGTAGGTGCAGGAAAAGATCAAGGTAAATTAGAAAAAGGTCTAAAATTAATAAAGCACCTAACAGGAAAAGAAGGAGTTAAAACAATTACTCAAAAAAGAATTCCAGGATGGAGCTTAAGACCAGGACTTCCAATAGGGTGTAAGTTAACTCTTAGAGACAAAGATCTTATCAAAAATTTATTAGCTAAAATAATTGCTTCAAAAAATAATTCCTTAAAAGCAAAACAATTTGATACAGAAGGAAACCTTTCAATAGGCATTCATGAGTATATTGATATACCTGATGTAAATTACGATCCAGATATTGGAATTTTGGGTTTTGAAATATGTATAACTTTACAAAGACCTGGTTTTAGAATTAAAAAGAGAAAATTACAAAAGAGAAAAGTTCCAAAAAAGCATAGAATTACAAAAGACCAAGCAATTTCATTTATGGAAAAAGAATTTCAAGTTAAAATAGAGGCAAACTAAGAGGCGAATTAAATGACTTATAGCTATTATAAAAAACCATTCAAACAACTTCGGGCAAAGCCTGCAAAATTAAAGAAGTATATTAAACACAACTCTCCAAAAGAAAGAAGTTGTGGTTTCACAACACAACGTTGTAGAAGATGTATGAGAATAAGAGGCCATATTAAGAAATATGGTTTGGATCTATGCAGACAATGTTTTAGAGAAATTGCATCAGATTTAGGATTCAAAAAATATGATTAAGATCAATTAAAGGTGAAAAAATGACAATGAACGATCCACTGGCAAATGTGCTTTCACACATGCTCAATAGCGAAAGATTAGGTAAAACAGAGTGTATAGCTAAACCAGTTTCAAAACTAATAACCAATGTATTAAAATTATTACAGGAAAAACATTATATTGGCGACTTTTCAATTATAGAAGACGGAAAAGGCAATATGATTAAAATAAATTTAGTAGGAAAAATAAACAAGTGCGGAGTTATTAAACCTAAATTTGCTGTAAAAAAAGACAATTATATTAAATTTGAAAAAAGATTTTTACCTGCCAGAGATTTTGGAGTCTTAGTTGTAAGTACACCAAAAGGCTTAATGACACATAATGAAGCAGCTGAAAAAGGACATGGAGGAAAATTAATAGCATATTGTTATTAAGTATACTAAAAATGAATGTTAAAAACTTTACTCAAGAACTTAAAATTCCTGAAGGAATCACAATCACAGCAGAAAAAGGAATTGTAACAGTCAAAGGTCCAGAAGGTGAAGTAATTAAGAAATTATTAAGTCCAATTGTAAACATAGAAGTTAAAGACAATAAAGTTGTTTTTAATATTGCAAAAATGACTAAGAGAGAAAAAACAATTCTTGGTACATTCACTTCACATATAAATAATATGATTAAAGGTGTTCAAGAACCATACGTATATAAATTAAAAGTATGTTCTGGCCATTTCCCAATGAACATAAATATTGCAAATGGAGAACTTTCAATTAAGAATTTTATTGGAGAAAAAGTTCCTAGGGTTTTAAAATTAAAAGAAGGTGCTGATGTAAAAATGGAAGGAGAAATAATCACAGTTACATCTGTAAACAAGGAAACTGCAGGACATGTAGCATCAGATATAGAATTACTTACTAGAAGACCAGGTTTTGATAGTAGGATTTTCCAACAAGGGATTTTTATTATAGAAAAAGCAGGAAAGGCAGTATAAAATGACAGATAAAAAGAAATTATTGGAACAGAGAAAAGATCTGAAGTCCAAAAAACCAAATTTTGTTAGACAAGACTCTCATAAAAAACCAAAATTAGGCAACAAATGGAGAAGACCTAAAGGAATACAATCAAAAATGAGATTACATAAAAGAGGATATAGAAGATGTATTTCAAAAGGTTGGAAATCACCTAAAGAAGTAAGAGGACTTGATAGAGATGGATTCATGCCTGTAATTGTTCACACACTAAACCAACTAAGTAATATTGACAAAGAAACACAATCAATCATAATTGCTAGTGGTGTTGGTCAGAAAAATAAAGTGGATTTAGTAAAAGAAGCTTTAAAATTAAATTTAAGTATTACAAATTTCGACGCTGAGAAGTATCTAAACAAAGTAGAAGAAGAGTTGAAAAAGAAAAAACAAGCAAAAGAAGCAAAAGATAAGAAAAAAGAAGATAAGAAAAAAGAAGAAGCAAAAGAAGAGAAAAAAGACACAATTGAAGAAGCACTTACAGAAGAAGAAACAAAACAACAAGATAAAAAAGAAAAAGATAAGATGTTGATAAAGAGGACTGCCTAAAATGCAATTAACTGTTCAAAGAAGATTAGCTGGAGATTTACTTGATTGTTCACAAAAAAGAGTATCTTTTGATCAATCTAGACTTAATGATATTAAAGAAGCTATTACTAAAGCAGATATTAAAGCATTAATAAGAGAAGGAGCTATTAATGAAGTTCCTGTAAAAGGCATTTCAAGATTAAGAGCTAAAATACGTCATACACAAAGAGTAAAAGGAAGACAACGTGGCCACGGAAAAAGAAAAGGAAGAAAGAATGCTAGAGAAGAAAGCAAAAGAAAATGGATCAACAAAGTTAGAGCTCAAAGGAAGTTCTTACAAGAACTAAAACAAAATAAATCAGTAGATTCTAAAACATATAGATCATTATATTTAAAATCAAAAGGTGGCTTTTTTAGAAGTAAAAGGCACATTAAATTATATATTACTGAACATAAATTGGTGAAGAAAAATGAGTAAAAAGAAGATAAGTTGCCTCCCATTTAGGAGAAAACTGCAAAAACGTACAAATTACAAAAAAAGAATGCAATTGTTATTATCAAATACACCAAGATTAGTAATAAGAAAATCATTGAAAAATATAATAGCACAAATTGTATTATACAATCCAGATGGAGATAAAGTTGTAGTTGGGACCCAAGCAAAAGAATTAAAAAAACTTGGTTGGCAAGCTTCAACAGGGAATATTCCTTCATCTTATTTAGTTGGTCTATTATTAGGGAAAAAAGCAACTGACAAAAAGATTACTGAAGCTATTTTAGACCTAGGACTTCATACTTCTGCAAATGGTGGAAGATTATATGCCTTAGTAAAAGGAGTTGTGGATTCAGGTTTAAAAATAAATGTTGATGAAAAAGTTTTCCCTGCAGAAGATAGAATTACTGGTCAACATATAAGTTCATATGTAGACAAAGCTAATAACAATCAATTTTCAAAAACAAAAGAACATGCTAAAAATATTTCACAACAAATTGAAACAATAAAGAAAAAGATATTGGAGAGATGATCATGACTGAGGAAAAAACTAAAAATCCAACTAAAGAACTGGAAAAAATTGAAAAAAGTACTCAAGAAGATTCAAGTAAGTCTGATGAACCTACTGAACCTGTTAAAGATACTGAATCGAAACCAACAGAAGAAGCTGAAGTAGTAAAAGAAGTATTAAAAACAGAAGAAGATAGAGTTAAGAAAACTAGAACACAAGTTTTTGATAAAGAAGCATGGAAACCTAAAACAGATTTAGGTAGAAAAGTAAAAGCAGGCGAAATTACAGACCTTAATATGATTCTTGATAGCGGACTAAAAGTTTTAGAACCAGAAATAGTAGATGTTTTACTTCCAAATTTACAAACTGACTTACTTATGGTAGGACAAAGTAAAGGAAAGTTTGGTGGTGGACAAAGAAGAGTATTCAAACAAACCCAAAAGAAAACTAAAGAAGGAAATAAACCAAAATTTGCAACACTTGCAGTTGTAGGTAATGAAGACGGTATTATTGGAATAGGATATGGTAAAGCAAAAGAAACAGTTCCTGCAAGGGAAAAAGCATTAAGAAATGCTAAATTAAATGTTTTTAAAATAAGAAGAGGTTCTGGTTCATGGGAATCTCATTCAGTTGAAGCTAACTCAATTCCTTTTGCAGTTCAAGGAAAATGTGGTTCTGTTATAGCAAACCTTAAACCAGCCCCTAGGGGAACAGGTCTTTGTGCAGAAAAAGAATGTGCAAAAATATTCAAATTAGCAGGAATTAAAGATATTTGGTCAAAGACAAAAGGACAAACAAAGACAAAATTAAATTTAATTTATGCAGTCGAGAAAGCTCTGAAAAGAACAATATCTACAAAAATACAACCAGAACACGTAGAAAAGCTTGTTATTGTTGAAGGAATTTCAGCTGAACAAGATTCTGATAAAGAATTTCTTGAAGAAATCAAAAACAAAGATACTAAAAAAAGTGAAGAATAATGGAACAAGAAAATAAAGTTGAGGAAGTTGAACAACCTAATAAACAAGAACCAGTTAAACTTAAAGAGTCCAAAACTCCTGCAAAATCTAGCAGAATGTGTGCCCTTAGGATTAGAGGAATAACTAAAGTTCAACAAGAAATAAAAGACACTCTAAAAATGTTAAATCTTCATAGAAAGAATCATTGTGTTATTTTAGATAATAATCCTACAATAGTTGGAATGCTTAAAAAAGCTAAAGATTATATTGGGGAGAAATTGATGAATCAACAGTGAAGTTATTATTTGAGAAAAGAGGAGAATTATATGAAGGTCCTGAAAAAGATAAAACAGGTAAATTAAGTTACTCTTCAAAATACAATGATTATGCTGGTAAGAAATATAAAAAATACTTTAGACTTAATCCTCCAAAAGGTGGTTTTGAAAAAAAAGGAATTAAAACACCATTTACTATTGGTGGAGCATTAGGTTACAGGGGAAACAGCATTACAAAATTAATCAAAAAAATGATCTAATTACAATAGGTGTATAATATGAATTTAAGATTTAAAAGAAAAAAAGTAACAAAATACCGTGGATCAAAGACTCATGGTGGCGGCTCTATGAAAAAACGTAGAGGTGCAGGAAACAGAGGCGGTAGAGGAATGGCTGGTACAGGTAAAAGAGGAGATGCTAAAAAACCATCTGTATGGGCAAATAAGAAATATTTTGGTAAAAGAGGATTTAAACCTCAAAATAAAAAGACTACTAAATCATGTTCTTTACTTTATATTGAAAAATCTCTTCCAACATTAATTAAAACAGAACTTGTTAAAGAAGAATCAGGCATGTTTGTTGTTGATTTAGCTACATTAGGCTTTGATAAGCTATTAAGTCAAGGAAATATAACTAAAAAATTCAAAATTACAGCATGGCAAGCTTCTGCTAAAACAATTGAGAAAGTTAAAGCAGCAGGCGGTGAAGTTATTGTATTAAGCCAACCAAGTGCTAAGGATACTGAAGAACCTACAGAAACAAAGAAACCAGTTAAAGAACCTAAACAAGCAGAACCTGCTAAGGAAGAACCAGCAAAAGAAACACCTTCTGAAGTTTCCAAAGGAAACGAAGAAGTCGTAGAGACTTCTGTTGATAAAGTTCAAGAAGAGACTTCACAGTAATTAACAAATTATTTAAATTATAATATCTGAAAAATTAAAATGGCATTAAAAGATATATTATTCAATCTTCCAGAAGTTGCAGGACCAACTCAAAAAAGACTTTCTTTTAAAGAAAAACTCAAATGGACATTAATAATTCTAGTATTATTCTTTGTTTTAGGTATTATTCCTTTATTTGGCTTAGGAGATAATGCATTAGCACAATTCGAATACTTATCTATAATATTAGGTGCAGAATTTGGAAGTATAATATCATTAGGTATTGGACCTATAGTTACCTCATCCATTGTATTGCAATTATTAAATGGATCTGGAATAGTTAAATTTGATTTAACATCTCCTCACGGTAAAAGGTCATTTCAAGGAACACAAAAAGTATTAACTTTTACATTCATTATCTTTGAAGCATTTGTTTATGTATTCATGGGCGGTCTAGCCCCTGGATTTTATTATGATCCTGCTTCGCATCAATTTATGGCAATGGCTATCCCTGGTGCAATTGCAATGTCTGCTTCATTAATATTATCTCTAAAACTATTATTAGTTGCTCAGCTCATATTAGGTGGAACAGTAATTGTATTTATGGATGAAGTTGTTAGTAAATGGGGTTTTGGATCAGGTGTTTCATTATTTATTGCAGCAGGAGTCTCAAAATCATTATTTATTAGAAGCTTTAGTTGGGTTTCAGGTCCAGACACGGTTGTTGGAGAATTTACTTATGCAGCAGGAAAAGTACCGCAATTTTTCCAAGCATTATACAATGCAGATCCACAATCTGCGATAATTGCAGCAACAGCTATTATTGCTACGATAGTTGTCTTTGTCATAGCAGTTTATGTACAGAGTATGAAGGTGGAGATTCCATTATCTTTTGGAAGAATAAGGGGACACGGCATTAGATGGCCATTAAGTTTTACTTATGCAAATGTTATTCCAGTTATTTTAGTCTCTGCGCTCTTGGCTAATATGCAGCTTTGGGCAAGACTTTTGCAAAATTGGGGACATCCTATTTTAGGAGAAATTGGTCCAAATGGTACAGCTGTTTCTGGCTTTGTAAGTTGGATATATGCCCCTGGTGGACAAAATGGTTTACTTGGTATGATTGTTCAGCAAGGAACAGTACTTGTCGGTTTTAGACCTTATCTACAATCTATTGTTTACATGATAATTATGATTGTTGGTTGTGTTGTATTCTCATATTTTTGGGTACAAACTTCTGGAATGGATTCAAAATCACAAGCAAAACAAATCTTATCTTCTGGTTTACAAATGCCAGGCTTCCGTAAGGATCAAAGAATTATGGAACGATTATTAAGCAGATACATTAATCCATTAACAATAATGGGTGGAGCAACAATAGGATTCTTGTCGTCGATAGCAGATATTTTAGGTGCATTAGGTAGAGGTACGGCTCTATTGTTATGTGTTATGATTATTTACAGACTATATGAAGAAATTGCTAAGCAACACATGATGGATATGCACCCAATGTTACGAAAGATGATGGAATAGTAAAATAAGAAAAAGAGAGTGATTACATGGCATTAAACGCAATATTAGATCCAATATTTTCACCATTGTTATTATTACCTACATGGTTAGCTATTTTAGTAGTTTCTCTAGCTATTTCTGGTTTAATTGTTGTTATTTACAAATATGCTACTGATCAAAGTTTAATGAAAAGACTAAAAGATGAAATAAAAGAATTACAAGCAGAGATGAAAACCTTAAAAGATAATCCATCAAAAATGATGTCTGTGCAGAAAAAAGCTATGGAAACAAATATGAAATATATGATGCATTCTTTGAAACCAACATTATTCACATTTTTACCAATAATCCTTATCTTTGGTTGGTTAAATGCACATTTTGCTTACATGCCAATTTATGATAACCAAGATTTTTCAGTTACTGTTGATTTTGATGAGAGTTATAGTGGAAATGTTGAGTTAATCTTACCAACACAAGGTATTATGTTATTAAATGGAGATCCAACTATACAAGAAATCAAAGAAAACAAAGCAATTTGGTTTATGAAAGGTGATCCCGGGGAGTATAGTTTATTGTTTAAATACGATGAAAGAGAATACTCTACAGATGTCTTAATTGTAAATAGTGGTGAAAAAGAATACCTACAACCAGTTAAAGTCCTAAAAAAAGAACCAATAAAGACAATAACCATGAGCAATAAGAAAATGACACCATTCGGTGGATTAAGCATCTTTGGCTACCATCCAGGTTGGTTAATGACTTATATCTTCTTTTCAATAATCTTTTCTATGAGTTTGAGAAAGTTGTTGAAAGTATACTAATTTTCCTTCTTTTTTGGAGTTACCATCAATTTACGAGGCTCTTTAATTTATACATAGGTAGCGGTAGGGGTTGCTCCATCCGGGAAGGACCTGCTCTTTACTCTTAACATCAAAAGCTGAGTCGATGGTAACTCTTTCGTAAACTTTTTATACTAATTCTTCCAGAAATTAAGATATTCATGGACAATAAAAGGGGGGATACATACATAAGTAGATCAGGGAGTGCTCTACTTAGGGGGAAGGCTCTAATTTTTTGATTATTTTACATTAGATGTAAGTATAATTAGGGCTGTAGTACCTACATAGTATTGTATTCTAGTATATAAAGACGTTAGTCTAATATATAAAAAACCATTAAGATACATATTAATTAAGTAAAAAACACGAAAAAACCTAAATAATATGTAAAAAAACAGAAAATATATAAACATTATATTCAATTAGTACATAAATAAGACACAAGATTCATTTCAATTACATATGATATGAGTAATATCATATAAGTGACACAATGGTACAAAAAGGCGCAGAACAGTTAGATGACTCTTTACAACAGACAATAGACTCTCTTTTTGAGAAAGGATTCTCTGCCCAACAAATTCTCAAACATCTTCAAACACATATTCAAAAAGATCTAGAACAAATAGAACAAACAAAAAAGCAAACAAAAGAACTCTCTTTACCTTCCTGCATTTTCGATAATTCTTCATTAAGCGCTCTAGAAACAATTGTAAAATATCTAAAAGAACATAAAGATCTTAGATTCACGAATATTGCAAAGCTTCTAAATAGAGATCAAAGAGCTATTAACACAACTTATCGTGTTTCAAAAAAGAAAATGCTTCTTCCTTTACAAATTAAAGAATCAAAATATCATATCCCTGTTTCTCTGTTCGCAAATAGGGAATTAAGTGTTCTTGAGAATCTTGTGTCTTACTTGAAACAAGAACATTCTTTGTCTTATAGGAAGATTGGCCTAGTTCTGCGCCGAAATGAAAGAACTATTTGGACAACCTACCAAAGGGCAATAAAAAAACAAGGGAGGACTAAAGAATGAAAACTTTAGCAAGTAAAAAACTTGTATTGTTGATTTCTTTAGTCTTAGCTCTCTTGTTTTCTGTTGGTTTTGTTAATGCTCAGTGTGCAAACCCAACAAATGATTACATTGTTAATTCTGATGTAACTTTCTGTTCAGGAACATTTGCATTAGATGACGATGGAACACCTGGAATTATTATAATCAATGCTGATGATGTTGTAGTTACCTGTCTTGGTACAGCTATTGAACCAGCTGGAGGAACGCAAACATTAGGAATTAATATTACAAACCATGATAATGTTGTAATACATAATTGTACAATTCAAGATTATGATACAGGAATCAGTATAGATAAAAATTCAGAGTATGTTAATTTAACTTATAATAATATAAGTGTAGATTCTCTACCTATTGCAGCAAATGGAAACTTCTCTTACATAGCCCATAATAATATTACAGATAATGGGTGGTCAGCAGCCCTAACAATAGAAGGAAATAATGTAACTGTTTTTGCTAATAACATTTCATTGGGGCCATTAACTCTTTCAAGTGTTTCATCTGGTAATAATATAACAGGCAACACATTTAATCCAGCTACCTATTTAGATGTTGTTGGTTCTACTGATAATCTTATTTCAAATAATATCTTCAAGAATGCAGCAATACAATTAGGGTCATCTGCTTCCTCTAATACTGTAATTGGTAATTCACTAAATTATACAGATGCTACAGAATGTGTTTATCTTTCCTCAGCAGATAATAATGATATATTAAATAACGATTTCTTAAATTGTGAAGCATTCTTAACAAGTGCAGATGATAATAAAGTAATGCATAACACAATGAATTCATCAGGTGTTGCTTCATATAGTGTTTATCTTGGTTCCTCCACAACAAATAACACTATTTACAATAATACTGCAAATGAGTATATAAGATTAGCAAATGCAGATAACAACAACATATCAGCAAATACAATAACCTTAGCTAGCTTTGATGAAGGAATTTATATTGATTCTGATAATAATGTTGTAGATGGAAACACCTTGATTAATGCAGATTTATACATTCACACAGGAGAGAAACATAATGTATTAAGAAATAATATTGTAAATACCACAAATCCAACTAGTAAGAAGATACATGATAATTCTGGAACATCTGTAAACAACACTGTAATCTACTCAAATGAATTTGCTGAGATTAATTGGACTTTATTGGATTTAACAGATGCTACAGCAGTTGGTTTAGGACTTGGTATAAATCCAACAATAAGTTATAATTTTGTTGAAGGCTCATTTACTGGAGAACTTTCTACAAATGCAACAATAACATTCTATAATGTTAATGGATTAGATCCACTTGTATCAGTTTATAGAAATGATGCTCTTTGTAGTGATGTAATCTGTAGTGCAGTAACAACTATTGTCCAAGGTAATTATTCAGTTAACATAACAGGTTTTAGTAATTATACTTTAGTAAATGGATCAAATTCTTCTTTAGTTATTTGGGATAGTAATGATCCAGAAGGAGGAGGTATGGATATTGGACCAAGTCAAAAAATAACATTCTTTGCTAATTATTCAAATACAACTACAGGCAAGCCAATAAATAATACAATGGGTGGTTCATGTAATATAAGTTATGGAGTAGCACCATCTGGACCATTTGTTATGGCATATAATTCTTCTAGTGAATTATGGGAGTATCAAATAACTTTTGCTGCAGCAGGAACACATTATTGGAATGTAAGTTGTGTGGGTGGTGCATTATATGGTGCAATAGCTAGAGAAGATACTGTTTCTGTATGTTTAGATAGTGATGGAGATGGATTTAATTCAACAGGTGCATTGTGTGGTTACATGGACTGCGATGATAGTAATGCAAGTATGACTCCTCCAAGAGATGGATTATACATTAATGATAATCATATTTTCTGCAATGGAACATATCATGTTGACGATGTAGCTGAAGATGGACTAATATTCATAAATGCAAGCAATATTGCTATAACTTGTAATAATACAATAATCAATGGTACAGGTGGGTTATCCAATGAAGGTATTGTAAATGACAAAGGATCAGATGGTTTTGATAATTTAGTAATTCAGAATTGTACTATTAAAAACTATGGAAGAGTAATTTATTTAGAAACTAATTCAGATGATATTAATATAACAAATAATAATCTTCATTCTACAGGAGCAATCTCACTAAATGTAAAAGGACATAGAAATTACATCGCACATAATAATATTACTGGAAATCTGCAAGACTTTACTGGTTCTACTGGACATAAAATTATTAACAACTCAATCCTTACAACAGGAGCAATCGTTGTTAGAGGAAATGATTTCTTAATTACTAACAACACCGTGCTAAAAATAATGGTATATGATAATGCATATAGGCACAATATAACTTGGAATAATGTTACAGGAACAGGAATTTCAATAGATTTAGCAGATCTTTTCTTATCAAGAATACTTGATAATACAGTAAATCCAGGTTATATAGAATTAGATACTGTCAAAACATCTAATGTTACTAGAAACACAATAACAACATCAAGTAGTTATGGAATTAGACTTATTTCAAGTAGTACTGGAAATAGAATTGAAAACAATACGCTTCCTAATAGCGCCATAACAATAGATTCTGGTCCAAACACCATAATTGGAAATACAATAACTCGTACAACTTATACATATGGATTAGATATAGATTCTGATTCTAATACTGTAATAAATAATGTATTAACTAATTCACGTATTTCTATTGATACAGGACACAAAGATAATTTATTCGACAACAACACAGTAAACACTACACTATCAACTAATCAAAAAATAAAAGATTCCTCTGGGCCTAATACAAATAACACTGTAATTTATTCAAATGAATTTGGTAAAATTAATTGGACTTTATTAGATTTAGATGAAGATACTGCTCTAGGATTAGAACTTGGTAAAAACCCAGTCATAAGTCATAACTTTATTGAAGGATTCTTTACAGACAAATTAAATGGTAGTGCTCAATTGTTCTTTTATAATGTTAATGGATTAATAACTCCAGTAGTTTATAGGAATGCAGTTGAATGTAACTTGACATATTGTACTGAATTAATATCTCTAGGGGGAGATGATTATACTTTTAATGTAACACAATTTAGTAATTTCACTTTAGTAAATGGAACAAATGCAACTTTATCTATTTGGGATGATAATGATCCAGAAGGAGGATCTCAAAACTTAGGCATAAGAGAACAAGTATTATTCTATGCTAATTATTCAAATAGAAGTACAGAAATTGCAATAAATAACACAATTGGTGGTTCTTGTAATATAAGCTTTAATGTATCTCCATTGGGTTGGTTTAATATGGTATTTAATGGAACAAATCAAGTATGGGATTATAATAGAACGTTCTCGACAAAAGGAGATTATGAATACAATGTTTCATGTAATGCACCTGTACATGAATGGTTAAATTTAACAGATGATATAACAATCTTTTGTAGAGATGATGATAATGATGGATTTAATCAAAGTGGAATAGGTTGTGGTCTAGTTGATTGTGATGACAATAATGCAAGTGTTGTACCACCTTTATTAAACTTCAGAATAAATAGATCAATAATGTTCTGTAATGGAACTTATGTACTTAATGCAAGTATCTCTGCTATGAATGTAACTACAAGTAATATAACTGTACAATGTAATAATACAATAATAATAGGAAATACAACAGGAGAAGGTATACTATCTGTTAATCATGATAATGTAACTATTAAAGATTGTACTATAAGAGATTATCTAAGACCTTTATACATTCAAGGAGCTGATGGATACAACATTTCTAACAATATTTTAGCAGGAGCCCAAACAGCAATAAGAGTTGATAATTCATGTGCTAATGTTTCTATAAAAGATAATACAATAAGTAATATTTCTTTAGTCGGAATCTGGTTTAACACAGCAAGTCTTGGCAATAAGATAATAAATAATAGCATAACTAATTCAAGTGGTGCAGGAGGAGATGGAATTGTAATACTTGGTCCAACATCTTCTACAGCTATCTCAGGAAACATAATAACATCAACAGAAGGAATTGCAATACAAGCGTCAAATAATACAAACATTACAAACAATGTGTTTAGTAGCATCGGAACAGAAGCTATTAAAATAAATGGTGTAGAAAACATAACAATTGTAGGTAATACAATCCAAAGTGCACAAACACCAATAGAAATCATAGGTTCATCACAAATAACTTTAGCTAATACAACAACTACTTCAAACATTAGTTTTGATAACAGTGATATAAACATAACAAATTTAACAATAACAAGTACAGAAGCTGAAATTAACTTTGAACTTGTAAATATAAGCAATTCAGAAACATTTATTGGGAATACTCAAATATTCTTAGACACAAATCTCTCTGGAATTAACATTGGTTCAGGTTCTGGATTTAATACAACAGCAACAATTACATTGAATGCCTTAAGTTTTGGCTTCACTGGTTTCCCTGCATTATTTAGAAATGGAGCTGTCTGTCCAATTACAAATTGTACACCAGTAAGTAAGGATGTCATGGACACATTCATATTTACTGTAACACAATTTAGTAATTACAGTGCATCTGGAAATTCCAACTTATCAATCTATGATTCAAATGATACAGAAGGAGGAGGAATTAACGTAATCACAGGGATGCAAGCAAACTTCACAGCTAATTACACAAACATAACATCAGGAGAACCAATAACAAATCTAACTGGAAATTGTTCAATCAGGTTTAGCCAAAATCCAACAGTAATTCCGCTTCCAATGATTTACAACTCCACACTAGGAGCATGGAGATACAATAGAAGCTTCTCTGTTGCTGAAACAGTAACTTGGAATGTAACTTGTAATTCAACAATTTACCAAGACCAATTTGTTTCAGATACAATACCTATTACAGGACCAGGGGGGTGTATAGATTCTGATGGGGACGGATTTAATTCAACAGTAGCTTGTGGAATAATAGATTGTGATGACAGTGATGCAAGTAAATTTCCTCCATCTAGTCAAATGACAATCTCTAGTGATGCTGTGTTCTGTAATGGAACATATGAACTATTTACAGCTTTGATTACTGACATGTCAACTAATACTTCTGTTGAATGTAATAATACAATAATAGTTGGTAATCAATCAACAACTGCAGTTGGAGTATATACTGGTGTAAGCAATATCTCAATAATTGGTTGTGAATTTACTAATTATTCTCTTGCATTTGGGTTAACTGGGATAAATAATTCCAATATCTCAAGCAATATCATACGTAATATGAGTGTAAATTCTGTAGAGATTGAAGGTTATGCTTATGATAATACATTTTTTAATAATACTTTTGAAGACATTACTGGTATTGCTATTACTGCATTACATGTTCATTCAGGAAATCAATTCTTGGATAATAATTTTGCAGATATCTCTCAACAAAGTATAAGATTATATAATTTAACTACGGATAACACTGTTGCTAATAATAATCTTTCAATTAATTCAGGTGATATTGATATCTTCTCAACAAATAACACAAATATAACTGGTAATGATTTTATAGGTCCATCAATAGTTCTATTAGGTGCTACTTATTCACATGTTGAATCAAACACAATTGATAATGGAGCCATAACAGACAACGGAGGATCTGAAGATTCTACTTATGTTGGTAATTCTGTTGGTGGTTCGGGAGGAAATTCATTTATTGATATTAATAGTCATCGTGCAAATGTAACTGATAACTTTGTAAGTAATGGAGGTGCTAATGGAATTTTCCTAAATGGTTCAAGTTGTACTGTAGCAAGTAATGATTTAATGTCATATATTTATTTATTTGGTGGCCTTGACTCAAATATTACTAACAACAACTTATCAATGACTTCAGGTTATGCTATAAGACTTAAAGGAGGCTCTAATAACAATAATATATCTGGCCATAACATCACTGGAACAGCTTATATAGCTATTGAGTCAGGAATTAATAATGATATTGAAAACAATAACTTTACAGGAACTACTATTGATCTATTCTTAAACCAAGGCAACAATAGGATCCATAATAATATCTTTACAAATAGTAGTGGTATGAATCTTAGTCAAGGAGGTTCTGTAAATATAACAAATAATAATTTCACACTTGGTTCAGCAGCACCAGTAATTATTTTAGACGGGTCTTCTAACAACAGGATAGAAGATAACTTCTTTTATAATGGAAGAATTGTCTTATTAACTAAATCAGGACTAGTTTCTGAGAATAATTCTTTAATAAACAATACAATGAATACTTCTGGTCCAGGAAATGTTAAAATAGCTTTTGTAAACACAGCTCCAGCTGGAAATAATGTAACTTATGAAAACAATAATGGAAGAATAGATTGGTCAATTGGATTAGCCATTCTTAAGAATGAAAACTCTGCATTAGGTTTTGATAACAATAATCCAATTATTAATAATAATTTTGTTTCTTTTACTCCTGCACCAGCAACAGGATTATTAAATAGGACTGCAAGAATTACATTAAGTAACTTAAATTATGACTTTATTGGATACCCTGCGTTATTTAGAAACGGAGCAATCTGTCCAGATGCAATTTGTACTCCTGTAAGTTTTGATGGATCTAATTTTGTCTTTGCTGTAACTAAATTTAGTAATTATAGTTCTTCAGGAAACTCAAACTTATCAATTTATGATTCAAATGATACAGAAGGTGGAGGAATAGCAATAATCACAGGAATGCAAGTAAACTTCACAGCCAACTTTACTAATATAACTCATGTAGAACCAATAACAAACCTAACTGCAAATTGTACAATAGAATTTAGTCAAGCACCAAATGGTCCATTAAACATGACTTATAATGCCAGCCTTGGTTTATGGAGGTATAATAGAAGTTTCTTATCTAATACTACCTTAAATTGGAATGTAACTTGTAATTCAACAATTTACCAAGATCAATTTGTGGCAGATACAACTCCTATTGGGGGTTGTTTAGATGCTGATGCTGATGGATTTAATGCATCTGGTACAGGTTGTGGTCCAGCTGATTGTGATGATAGTAATGCAAGTATTATACCTTTACTTAATGGCACTATTGGTGTAAACAATACTTTAAACAATATTACATCAAGTATACTTATTTGTAGAGATACATATAACTTCTGGTTAGATGGAACAGGAACAGCAGCTTCTGATCCAATGTCTTATGCAATTAATATTGGTGCAGATGATGTTGTTTTAGATTGTAATGGTTCAACAATTATTGGAAATAGTTCTAATACAGGAATTGCTGCAAGACTAGCACATAATAATATAACTATAAAGAATTGTAATATTAGCAACTTCACATTAGGTATTGCAGGAGTAACAACATTTATGGCTACTGATTTAACAATACAAAATAACACATTCATAGGAGATAATAGCATTGCAATAACTGGTTCATATGGAACAAACTTAGCTTTAATAGATAATGATCTTAATGGAACAAATGATCCTAATGTAGAAGTAGGTCAACAAAATAACTTTAATATTACAAATAATATATTTAGACACAAAGTACGAATCCATGACAATGAACATTCAATTATTCAATCAAATACATTTTTAGAAGACTTTGAAACAGATACTAATGTAAATAATTTGACAATTACCTCAAATAATATTAGCGGAACAACTATCCTTGCTTTAGGAAACACCACATTATCTGATAATGATATTTACAATACTACAATTGTAACCGGAGGAATTAATTCAATTATTAACAATACAGTTTATCCAGCTTCAACAGGATTTACATTCCATGGTGATAATATTCAAATAGAGAACAATACAATACACACACCTTCAACATCTAGATCAGAGATTATTTCAGTAAGAGCAATTGGTAATACTTATCTTTATAATACTGAAATAAGAGGAAATATAATTAATAGTACAAATACAGATTATGCAATTAGATTACTTTGGCCAGGCTTAACATCTAGTTCCCAAAACGTTACTATAATAGACAATACAATAATATCCAATGATGCTTATGCAATCTTTGCACAGAGTACTCAAGGATTCTTAAATATAACAGGAAATAATTATATTGGTGGAGTAGGAGGATATTATATTTTCAATGCTACTGATGCCAATTCTGAAGTTATAATTAGACATGAGAATTTAACAGCCATAACTACAAGTAATCAACTCTTCTTAAACTCAAACTCAAATGTAACAATTACAAACTTAACACTCAATGCACCTGCCTTATACATAAATAGATCAAACGTTACAATTACAAACCTTACACTATTAAATAATAATGGCGAAATCTTTATACCTTCAACAACAATAACTGATACAGAAGAATTTAACTCAAGTGCAAGAGTATTCATGCAAAACAACCTAATAGGTATAAACACAGAAGTAGCATCAACAGGTTTTAATACATCTGCAGAACTGACCTTTAATGGTTTATCTTATCCACAAACACCTTATCTATTGAAAGATGGAGTTAGATGTGATAATACATCTACTTGTAATATTAGTTATGATAATGCAAATAACATATTATATGCAAATGTAAGTTCATTTAGTAATTACAGTAGTGCTGCTTCACCAGTTTCTCAACCAAACATATCAATAGTTAAAACAGATACACCAGATCCTGTATTAAATGGAGCTTTCCTTAATTACACAATAAATATTACAAACATTGGTGGAGGAAATGCAACAAATGTAACTTTAATAGAAACCTATTCTGGAAATACTACTTTTAATACTTCTAGTCCAGCTCCAGATGCAGGAACAAATAACACATTCTCTTTAGGAAACTTAACTGTAAACCAAACAGTGCTTGTCAATATTACAGTTCTTGTTAATAATAGTGTATCTTTAGGAACAATATTAACAAACTTAGTCAATGTAACTTATTTTAACACAACTAATGATACTCAAATGACTTTTGCTCAAGAAAATACAACAGTAGGCATAACATCTACTGCACTTAATGTAACTTTAATAACTCCACCAAATGCTAACTTCACAAACTCAAATGATGTAACATTTACTTGTAATGCTACAGATTCACAAAATGCAACAAATATAACTCTTTACCATAATATCTCACAATCTTTTGGAGCTAATCAATCTATCAACACATCTGGTACAAATGTACAAGCACAATTTAATGTAACTAATATAGCAGATGGTTATTATACTTGGAATTGTTTGGCTTATATCAACCTATCAAACACAACTTTTGCACCAAATAACTTC